>JBEKNG010000721.1:0-3494 GCA_049523075.1 Paraburkholderia sp. | reverse complement strand
TACTACGCGGCCGAAGTCACGACCACGATCACACCGATCGACCGTGACCGCGTCGGCCTGCTGTTCTCGGCGATCGAAGGTCCGAGCGCGAAAATCCGCCAGGTCAACTTCATCGGCAACAAGGTGTTCAGTGACGGCACGCTGCGCGATGAAATGCAGCAGTCCACGCCGAACTGGTTCTCGTGGTACACGAAGAACGACTTGTACTCGAAAGACAAGCTGACCACCGACCTCGAGAACATCCGCTCGTACTATCTGGATCGCGGCTACCTCGAGTTCAACATCGATTCGACTCAGGTCTCGCTGTCGCCGGACAAGAAGGACATGTACCTGACGCTTACCCTGCACGAGGGCGAGCCGTACACCATTACCGGCATCCATCTGTCAGGCAACCTGCTGGACCGCGGGCCAGAGCTCCAGAAGCTGGTCAAGATCAAACCGGGCGACCGCTTCTCGGCGGCCAAGCTGAAGGCCGCCACCAAGGCGGTGGTCGACAAGCTCGGCGAATACGGCTACGCATTTGCCACGGTGAACGCGCAGCCGCAGATCGACCAGCAACACCATACGGTCGACCTGACGCTGCAAGTGGATCCTAGCCGCCGTGTCTACGTGCGCCGGATCAACATCGTCGGCAACACCCGCACGCGCGACGAAGTGGTGCGCCGTGAAATGCGCCAGCTCGAGAGCTCGTGGTTCGACTCCAGCCGCCTCGCGCTGTCGAAAGACCGGATCAACCGTCTCGGCTACTTCACCGACGTCGATGTGACGACGGTGCCAGTCGAAGGCACGGCTGACCAGGTGGACGTGAATGTGAAGGTCACGGAAAAGCCGACCGGTTCTGTGACGCTGGGTCTGGGCTACGGTTCCGGTGAAGGCCCGATCATTTCGGCGGGCGTGTCGCAGGACAACGTGTTCGGTTCGGGTACGAGTCTCGCGGTGAACGTCAACACGGCGACGACGTTTCGTACGCTGACGGTGACGCAGGTCGACCCGTACTTCACGGTGGACGGCATCAAGCGGATTACCGACGTCTACTACCGTACCAGCGAGCCGCTGTACTACTCGAACACGACCGACACGAGCTTCCGGATCATTACCGCAGGCGCGGATATGAAGTTCGGCATTCCGTTCTCTGAATCGGACATGGTGTACTTCGGCCTCGGCTTCGAGCAGAACCGCCTCGATGTCGACTCGACCACGCCGCAAAGCTATATCGACTACGTGAACGACTTCGGTCGCGTATCGAACAACGTGCCGTTGACGGTAGGCTGGTCGCGCGATAGTCGCGATAGCGCACTGGTACCGAGCCGCGGTTACTTCACGCAAGCGAACGCCGAATGGGGTTCGCCGATCGGTAGTACGCCTTACTACAAGGCCGACCTGCAGGCGCAGTATTACTACTCGTTTGCGAAGGGCTTCGTGCTGGGCCTGAACTTCCAGGGCGGTTACGGTAACGGCCTTGATGGCAAACCGTACCCAATTTTCAAGAACTACTACGCAGGCGGTATCGGTTCGGTGCGCGGCTATGAGCCGAGCTCGCTGGGTCCGCGTGACGCGAGCACGGGCGATCCGATCGGCGGTTCGAAGATGCTGGTCGGCAACATCGAACTGACGTTCCCGCTGCCGGGCACCGGCTACGACCGCACGCTGCGCGTCTTTACGTTCTTCGACGGCGGTAATGTCTGGGGCGATGAAGGTAACAGTATCGGCGCGAACGGTCTGCGTTACGCGTATGGTGCGGGTCTCGCATGGATCTCGCCGATCGGGCCGCTCAAGCTCAGTCTTGGCTTCCCGCTCGTCAAGCACACCGGCGACCAGTACCAGAAATTCCAGTTCCAGATTGGGACGGCGTTCTAAGCATAAAAAACGAGGGCAGCCATGGGCTGCCCTCGTTTTTTTCCCGAGCTTTTCCCCCTCGTTTTTTCCCCGAGCTTTTCGCGTTCGTCGCAACACCATTCTCCAGACAAACCTGCGCCCGGCCAGGCAGCTCTTCGCTCGCGCGCCGAATGCCCTTGCACGCCGCGTTGGCACTCGGGCAATAAATCCAGAAATCAGGTAGGGTTCGTGCCGCGATTACAGCGCACCGGCGTGCGCGTATGCTGCATTTGCCGACCTCCAGCGATTGTATGAGGTGCGGCTCGTGAGACATGCCGCACCGCAGGACGCGGCCAGAGGAAGAGATAACATCATGGACAACAGCGAAACCGGTTCAGCCCACCCCCATCCCCACCCCAGTGAGCGCCGCCGCGGCCTCGTTGCGGGTCTCGTCTACGTGTTCGAGCAGGTCATGCCGGACCCGTTCGTCCTCTCGATCGGCTTGACCGTGGTTGTCATCCTGCTGGCCTTCGGGTTTGCGCCGCATGCTTCGCTGCCGGTTATCCTGACCTCCTGGTACGGCGGCACGTTCAACATTCTGGGCTTCGCGCTCCAAATGATCCTGATTCTCGCGACGGGTTACGCGATCGCCGAGGCGCCGCTCGTGCAGCGCGGTCTGCGGGCGATGGCCGCCGGCGTGCATACACCGATGCGTGCCGCGCTGCTGGTGTTCCCGATCGTCGCGGTGGCCGCCTGGCTCAACTGGGGGCTCGGCCTGATCGTTGGGGCGTTGCTGTCGCGAGAAATCGCGCGGCGCGTGAAAGTGGATTTCGCGTGGCTCGTCGCGGGCAGCTATTCGGCCTGGTCGGTCTGCAATAGCGGGTTGTCGAGCTCCATCGCCTTGTCCCAGGCCTCGCACGGCAATGCGTTGAACCTGGTGGAGAAAGCCACCGGGCAGGTCATTCCGTTGAGTCAGACCGTGTTCGCGCCGTTCGTCTTCATCCCGACCGTGCTGGTGGTGGTCGTGATGACCGCGATCTTCATCTGGATGCATCCGAAGCCCGAATACGTCGTCGCGTTTAGCGAAACAGCGCCGGAAGCGGGCGGTGACCTAAAGGCCAATGCGGATGCCGATCCGCATGCCCGCGGCGCGGCGCCGAGCTCGTTCGCGGCCCGGGCCGAGCGCTCTATCCTAGGTACGCTGATCCTGCTCGCGCTGGGCATCGGTTATCTGGCGATGACCTGGCATGCGAAGGGTTTCGAGCTGGACATCAACACCACGATTCTCATCTTTCTGCTCGTGGGTCTCGCACTGCAGCGCACGCCGATCGCCTACGCGGATGCGATTCGCCGCGCCGCGCGCCAGACCGGTTCGATGCTGCTGCAGTATCCGGTGTATGGCGGCATCATGGGCATCATGACCGGGACGGGGCTGGCATCGACGATTGCCAAGACCTTCGTGGCGATCGCCACGCCGGTGACGCTGCCGGTGCTGAGCTATCTGAGTTCGCTCATCATCACCTTGCTGATTCCGAGTGCCGGCGGGCACTGGGCCGTGCAGGGACCGTTCGTGTTGCCGGCGGCGCTGAGCCTGCATGCTTCGGTGCCGCGCGCCGCCATGGGTGTCGCGGTGGCCGAAAACGTGTCGAACATGTTGCAGCCGTTCTGGGCGGTACCTG
>JBEKNG010000720.1:0-3500 GCA_049523075.1 Paraburkholderia sp. | reverse complement strand
CTCCGGCGGCAGGTTGCAGTGCAGATGCGCCATGTATAGCGCGGGCAGCAGCTTGCGGAACGACAGGTCGCCGGTGCCGCCGAAGATGATCATGTCGAGCGGCAGGTCTGGGGTGGCAGAAGCGTGTTGGGTAATCATAGCGCGATGTCACCGTCGTGAAAGGCGTCGCTAAAGGCAACGTGAAAGGGCAAAAATGCCGGTGCCCGGCATTTTCCGGCAAACGCCTATGGTGCAACGTTTTCGGATTGTTTGCACGCTATGCGCAGCCCATCGCGTAGAAAAACTACAGGCTCAGGCGCGTTGCAAAGCCGCGCGTGCTACCCGGCACGCGCCCAGATCCCACGCCGCGCAACCGACGCTCTTGAATAGCACGGGCGTACTGGCAGCAGGCAGCGGCGCCGTGCTGCCCACCAGCGCAGCGATGCCCGTCACGCCCGTCCAATCCACGCCTGCCTGGATGAAGTCCCCGGCTTCGTGTTTCGCGCCAGCCAGATCGTCGACATAGAGCGCGCTGCCGTGAACGGTGCGCGCGCCGATTTCCAGCATCGCCGGCGTGAACGCCCCGACGCCGATCACCAGCCGCTCCGCGCGCGGCGCTTCGTCGTAGACCGCCTGTTTGCTGGTCGTGAGGGCAATTACGACATCAACGGAATCCGGCACGTCCGCGCCCGCCAAAGGCTGCAGGTTGCGCGACTTGTCGCGATGCGCGGCGCAAAACGCTTCCGCCTTCGCCAGCGCACGGCCCTTTACCCACACCCGTGCATCGGGGAACAGTTCGCCGATCGCCTCCGCGTGATTCGCGGCCTGCGTGCCGGTGCCGATCAGCACAAACTCGCGCGGCGCCGAGCGCCCGGACGCGCCTCCTTTGAGGGTCTGCACACCGAGCATCGACATCGCCGCGGTGCGCCGGCCGGTGACGGTGGGACCGTCGAGGATGAACAGCGTCTCGCCGGTGTCCGCGTCGAACCCCATCACCTGGCCGTGGATCGTCGGCAAGCCGCGCGGGCCGTTGGCCGGACACACGTTGACCAGTTTGTGGATGCCGAGGTCGGGCGCAGTGGCCGGCATCGACAGCATGATGCCACCCTCGTTGAGCGGCACCACGAGCCGCTCCGGGCTCACAATACGTTGCTGGGCGTAATCGATGGACGCGGTTTTCAGCGCCTCCACGAGTTCCGCATAGGGCGTGAGCCGCGCGGTGGCGGCGGCGTCGAAGATCTGTGTGGCCGGGTGAGTCATAAACGGAGTGTCTCCATCAGCGTGCGCCGCTTAGCGCACAAGAAAGCCAAAACGTTGGCGGATCGCGTTCGTCGACGATCCAGTTCGCGAAGCGCAGATAAGCGCATCGCCCTCGATTCCCGGGATCACCGCTTGCGGCGCGAGCGCCGAAAATACCTTGCTGCACGCCATTCCATTGTCCCCACCCTGCTCTATACTGGATCAAAATGTAGACCACCTTTGGTTTTTCATCAACCAATTTGAAAATTATTCAGGTTATCTGGTTCGAATCGGGATCAGTAAACCGCCGGCACACAGGTGTTTATGGTCAACCTCGCCCTCGCGTTAGAAAGCACCTTTCGCCCCAAGCAGATCTATGAGCAGGTCTCCGAGCGCATTCGCGCCGAGATCCGCAACGGGCAGCTCGCAGCGGATTCACGCCTGCCGTCGGAGCGTGAACTGGCCGCGCGTTTTGGCGTGGGACGGCCGGCGGTGCGCGAGGCGATCGGCGCGTTGCAGAACGAAGGGCTCGTGATCACGCGCCGCAACTCGGGCACCTACGTCTGTGCGGATGCGTTGCAGCGCGTCGCTGGCCGATCCGGATTTCAGCCCTACCTCGACGCTCGACGTGCGGCTGATCCTCGAACCGGCCATCGCCCGGCGCGCGGCGGCGCACGGCCAGCGGGACGAACTGGCCGAGCACTATCTCGCACAGATGGATTCGATTGTCGACGTCACGGACCCGGAGCAGCGCGTTCTATGGAACAACAGCGACCGACTGTTTCATCGGCAGTTGGCGGTCATGACCGGCGACGCGTTGCTGGTAAAAATCGCTGACGAAGTCGCGAGGACCATGGACCAGCCGCTCTGGAAGCGGCTCAAGGACGACGGCATTTACGATGCGGGCCGGATTCGCCTTTACGTGTCCGAACACCGGTTGATTTATGAGGCGATTGTCGACGGCGACGCGGACGCGGCGGCGTTCTACGTCGAGCAGCACATCATGCGCGTGCGCCTCGATATCGCGCCGAAGTGAGGCGGTGCGCGGCAGTTAACGACATCAAACCGCCGCGTCCGAGCCTCGGTGCACCGTCAGCACACCTACTGGGCCGAATCCGTGGCCGAGCTCGCGGCGCCGCCGGAGGTATGACCACCATGCTTGAACATCGCCTGGCAGGCGGGGCTCAGTTCGCTCACGTGCTGCTTCATGCAGGCGGTGATTTTGTCTTTATTGGGAATTTCGGCGCTGCAAAAATGCATCGCATCGCCACGGCAGGCCTTTTCCTGTTCGTCTTGGGTCGCCGCGCGCGCTTGGCTGACCGTCAGCAACGCAAGTAGGCTGGCAGTAATCAGGGCGGGGTATCGGTTCATACGGGCTCCGGGTCGGCAAGTCAATCGCAGCAGCGGATTCGCCCCGCTGTCCATCTGTCCCCTCAGCAGAAATCAGACCCGGCAACCTCTCCAAGGAGCTGCATTGCTCAGCCGGCCAGACGGCTGGCGGGTCGGGTCAGCGTCAAACCGCGGCCGGCGTAAAAGCGCGTGACGGTAGCGAACGGCATGTAGACATCGCTCTGATAGGGCGCGATGCCGGACGGATTGTGAAACCAGACGCCGTCTGGGTCACGCCCATGTAACAGGATCAGATGGCCGCCGCGCTGTGCGTTCGGCTCGTCCGGACGGCGGATTTCCGGGCTGACAGAAACGATCGCCAAGGTCTCGTGATCGATGCGCGCAGCGATCTCCTCCAGCGTTACCTCGGGCAAGACCTTCACTTGCAGACCGAAGGCCTGCTCGGCCCAACTGGCGAACGGCCGGTAAATCAGGCCGTCGACGCCACCGTCTTCGCGCATCCGGTACACCTCATGGCGTAACGCTTCGTCAAGCAGCGCGGCGCGCGGCGCATGCTCGATGCCCCAGAAGTCCAGCGCGGATTCGAGGCATGTCAGGCCGCACAGACGTTGCGCCCAGAAACGGTAGTGCTCCCGCTCCGTAAAGCCGCTCTGTTGCCATGCAGGGTCGTCGCACGGATCGGCGTCCTCTTCGACGATCGGCCGCACCCATTCTGGGCTGCCCCATTGCGAGTAATACGGCACGCCGGTATGGCGAATGGTCTTGTCTTTCATGAATGAGATCGAAATGGTTGGAACGGCATTGCAGACGGAACTCTGCCAGATTGACCGAAAGCCTGTCCTGGCCAATTGCGAAACGGCGTTCACGGCGCACAGCCGTGCCCCACGAAAGATCACAACGGATCACATTCATTACACGTCGGTCTACGTTTC
>JBEKNG010000719.1:0-3505 GCA_049523075.1 Paraburkholderia sp. | reverse complement strand
CGCGCGCCATCGTCGAGCAGATGCGCGCGGACGAAGCGGCTCATGGCAAGACCGCGATCGATGCCGGCGGTGTTGAGCTGCCTTTTCCGGCCCGCGCCCTGATGCGTGCCGCGTCGAAAATCATGACCCGTACTGCTTACTACGTCTAATCGCTATGAAGTGGGACGGCGCACCGCGCGCCGTTCGCTGAATCGCCTCAAACCCTCCGCTGATTCGTCTGGTCCCCCGCCGCAGATCGCTTAGATTCCACGCCGTTCGCCCGGACTTTTCACGTATCACCTTCACAAGTTGCAGTAGTGCATTCATTTATAACGGTTTTCCGTTTTTAGCCCTGACTTGAAGGAGTCGCGCTAAGTCCTTGTTCTAACAAACAAATTTCGTTAAAAATCCGCGCATCTCCCTTGACCCTTGTTTGGGCTTCCTCTAAAGTGGGAGACAGTGTGAGAAAGTGTATTTTTGTGTGATTCCCGAGGGAGTTTCGGGTAAATTTTCAAGAACAGCGAGCGGCGTGCCGCGTCGCGACAGGGGAGAGCGGAAGTGTTCCAAGGGGCGTCGGCGCTGACACTCGATGCGAAGGGGCGGATGTCCGTCCCGTCTCGCTATCGGGACGCGCTGCAAGGACAGGCAGAAGGCCGGGTGACGATCACCAAGCATCCGGACGGCTGCCTGTTGCTATTTCCGCGCCCGGAATGGGAAGTCTTCCGTACAAAAATCGCAGCACTGCCAATGGATGCTCACTGGTGGCGCCGCATTTTCCTTGGCAATGCTTCGGATGTCGACCTTGACGGCGCCGGGCGCGTGCTGGTGTCACCTGAATTGCGGATGGCGGCTTCGCTGGAAAAGGAAGTGATGTTGCTGGGCATGGGTAGTCACTTCGAGTTGTGGGATGCGCAAACCTACGCGGCCAAGGAACAGGCGGCGATGGCGCAGGGCATGCCCGATGCGTTGAAGAATTTCACGTTCTGATCGCGGCATACATATATGGCACCTGCGATGGGAAACGAATTGCAGCATCGCACGGTGCTGCTGGAAGAAGCGGTCGAGGCGTTGGTCAAGCGTCCGGATGGCGTCTATGTGGACGGCACGTTCGGACGCGGCGGTCATAGCCGCGCGGTGTTGAGCAAGCTGGGCGAGTCGGGGCGGCTGATTGCGTTCGACAAAGACCCGCTTGCCATCGCGACGGCTCAGAAAATCGCCGATCCGCGCTTCGAGATCGTGCACGAGAGTTTCGCTTCACTGCGCGACGCGATTGCGGAGCGCGGGGTAGGGCGGGTGTCGGGCGTTTTATTGGATCTGGGCGTGTCGTCGCCGCAAGTCGACGATCCGGAGCGGGGCTTCAGCTTCCGCGCCGACGGCCCGCTCGACATGCGGATGGACCCGACGCGCGGCGAGTCTGCTGCAGACTGGCTGGCGCGGGCCACAGTGCAGGAATTGACGGAGGTAATACGAGATTATGGGGAAGAACGGTTTGCTTTTCAGATTGCAAAGGCGCTTGTTGCTCGCCGGGCAGAGTCCGACCGTCTTGGGCCTCTCGTCAGCACGGGCGAGCTTGCCCAAATCGTGGCTAACGTCGTCAAGACCCGTGAGAAGGGCAAGGATCCGGCAACCCGCACCTTTCAAGCTATACGGATTCACATCAATCAAGAGCTTGCGGAGCTGCAAGTCGTTTTAGAAGCAGCGCTCGCGCTGCTGGAGCAAGGGGGGCGGCTGGTGGTCATCAGCTTTCATTCGCTCGAGGATCGGATCGTCAAACGGTTCATGCAGGCGCACGCCAGTACGCCGACGGTCGACCGTCGCCTGCCGATCCGCGCAGTCGACCTGCCCAGCCCGCCGCTCAAAATCATAGCGCGTGTGTTCGCGAGCGACACTGAAGTCGCCGCGAACCCGCGCGCCCGTTCTGCTGTGATGCGCGTGGCGGAGCGTATTGCGCCATGAGTCGCCTCAATATCTTCCTGCTGATTGTCGTGATGGGTTGTGCATTATCTGTGGTCAATGCAACGAATCAGCAGCGTCAGATCTTTATCCAGTTGCAGCGCGCGCAGTCGCAGGAGCGCCAGCTACAGCAGGACTATTCACAGCTTCAATATCAGCAGAGCGCACTGTCCAAGACCTCGCGCATCGAGGAGCTTGCGACTGACTCGCTGAAAATGCAGGCCGTCACGACGGGCCGCACCCAATACCTGACGCTCGACCCGGGCGCCGCCACGGCTGAAGACGCGCCTGTGCCGACTTCGTCGCCGGTGGCCGCTTCGACTCCGGTCACCACCGGTCATGGGGGCGCGCGATGAAAAAGTCGTCGAGCCGCAAGAGCGTCCCGTTCGCGTCGAACCCGATTCTGTCCGTGCGCCTGCCAATGTGGCGCTCGAAACTCGTCGTGTTCATGCTGTTCATGGCGTTTGTCGCGCTCGCCGGCCGTGCGTTCTGGATTCAGGGTCCGGGCAACGCGTTCTATCAGAAGCAGGGCGAGAGCCGCTATCAGCGCACGCTGGAAATGCCGGCTACGCGCGGCAAAATTCTTGACCGTAACGGCCTCGTGCTCGCCACGAGCCTGCCGGTGCGCGCCATCTGGGCGATTCCCGAAGCCGTGCCCGACGATCTCGGCGCAGACAAGCTGGCCGCGCTCGGCAAGCTGCTGGGTATGACGAATACCGAACTGCGGGCCAAGCTGTCCGAGGACAAGAATTTCGTCTACGTAAAACGCCAGGTGCCGGTCGACGTGGCTGCACAGGTGGCGGCGCTCGACATTCCCGGTATTTACCAGCGCGACGAATACAAGCGTTTCTATCCGGAAGGCGAAATCGCAGCCCACCTGATCGGCTTCACCAACGTCGAGGACGAAGGCCAGGAAGGCGTCGAACTCGGCGACCAGAAGCAGCTCGTGGGCATGCCCGGCATTCGGCGCGTCATCAAGGACCGGATGGGGCACATCATCGAAGACGTCGATGAGCAGGTCGTGCCGCACAACGGTCAGGACGTGGATCTGTCGATCGACAGCAAGATCCAGTACATCGCGTATACCAACCTGAAGGCCGCGGTCGAGAAATTCAAGGCCAAGGCCGGCGCGGCCATGGTGATCGACGTGCGCACCGGCGAAGTGCTGGCGCTCGTCAATTATCCGACCTTCAATCCGAACGATCGCACGCATCTGACCGGCGACCAGTTGCGCAACCGCGTGCTGACGGACGAGTTCGAACCGGGCTCGATCATGAAGCCGTTCACGATCTCACTCGCGCTCGATCTGCATCGCGTCTCGCCGACTACACTGGTAGACACGGGGCCGGGCCACTTTACTCTCGACGGCGCGACGATCACCGACGACAGCGCGAACGGCGTGCTGACGGTCGGCGGTGTGATTCAGAAATCGAGCAACATCGGCGCGACGAAGATTGCCATGACGCTCAAGCCTGAAGAGATGTGGAATATGTATACCAGCATCGGTCTTGGCCAGGCGCCGAAAATCGGCTTCCCCGGCGCGACCGCGGGCCATCTGCGTCCGTGGAAGAGC
>JBEKNG010000718.1:0-3515 GCA_049523075.1 Paraburkholderia sp. | reverse complement strand
TGCCGCGGCCGGCTGGACATAGCCGTCACCGTGATCGAGAAGCCAGCTCGCAAGTCCAACGGGCGAGTCCGACAGTCCGTAGAGCGTCTGTGGGCGCGTACCTTGTTCCAGTGCGTAGGCGCGTCGCTTCATGGCCGCGCTGCCCAGTTGCTCGTAAGCGTGCTTTTCGTCGTCCGAGAGGTCGGCTGGCGGCGGATCACCGGCCTGAAGCGATTTCACGATCTCGGGCGGAACCGTTGCGGGGAAGTTGACGTGGATGCCCAGCAATTCCGGCGGAGCCTGTTTGGCCATCACGTTCGTCACCACGCCGCCCAGATCGCCGCCTTGAGCTGCAAACTTTGCGTACCCGAGGCGCCTCATTAGCACGACCCAGGCTCGTGCGGTGCGCTCAGGACCCCAGCCGGTCGTGGTCGATTTGCCGGAAAATCCGTAACCGGGCAAGGACGGAATCACCAGATGAAACGCATCCGACGCGCTCGCGCCATATGCCGTGGGATTGGTGAGCGGATCGATAATCTTGAACTGCTCGATGATCGAGCCTGGCCATCCGTGCGTGACGATGAGCGGCATCGCATTGTCATGTTTCGAACGAACGTGGATGAAGTGAATGTCCAGCCCGTCGATCTCAGTGACGAAATTCGGCAACGAGTTCAGCTTCGTTTCACACTTGCGCCAATCGTAATCGGTCGACCAATGGCGCGCGAACTCCTGAATCATCGCGAGCGGCACGCCTTGCGAGTCATCGGTGACCGTTTCCCGCTCAGGCCACCTGGTTGCTTTGATGCGTCTGCGTAAATCGATCAGTTGCGATTCAGGCACATGTACGCGAAGAGGACGAATAGCGGTCGGGTCGCCGCTCGTCGGCGGTGCCACTTCGGTGATAGCTTGATTCGTTTCGGCGAAAGCGAGCTGGCTCAATGAGCCCGCCGCAACGGTTGCCGCTGCCACGCTAACAAAACGACGGCGAGACGGCGATTGGAGAGGTGTGTCGTCTGACATAAGGTTTTCCGATCGGTGATGCAGCCTTGTCCACAATAATCTTTTAAAACGATACAAGTAGGTCTGCATTCGTATAGGAATAGAAAGCAACCATGGCGTTAAGCATTTAAACCTGCGGACGTATCTGGCTTGTGTCGGGAAGCATGGCGATTGCAATGTTGTGTATCCCTTCGCGGCCCGGATACATTGCGATACGAATCACGGGTTTTCCGCCTGGTACCAAGGTATCGATCGATACCATCGTCCAATCGATTCGCTCCGGCGCTTCTGGTCTGATCGCCTCAGTGTGTTGCGCCTTGTGTCCGACTGATCCGGATAGAGGCAACACACCTACGGCCAGGCGCGTTCTTCCACGAAAGCGAATGATCATGTCCGCCGTATTGTCAGCGCCGACTTTAGCGCGTTCCTGCCTGCTCACTTCGAAGGAAAATGATCATGTTCGCAGTATCCTCAACGCCCTCGTGGCGTAGCTTGCTTGCCCGCTCAGCCGTCGCAAGCGCCTTTGGTCTGGTTCTGCTCACCGTTGCCGTCTACGCCTCGACCACTTTGGCCGCAGACGCTTCGGCAGTCGCCAGGCATCTATCACCGTCGGCGGCGGATGACACGTCGATCCGTCCGTTCCACGTCGACGTTCCCGAAGCCGCGCTCGCCGATCTGCGCAAACGCATCGCGGCAACACGTTGGCCAGACCGTGAAACGGTCAATGATCAATCGCAGGGCGTGCAACTGGCGAAGATCCAGGGACTCGTCAACTATTGGGGAACGGGATACGACTGGCGCAAGGCGGAGGCGAAACTCAATGCCCTGCCGCAGTACGTGACGACGATCGACGGTGTCGACATTCAGTTCATTTGGGTGCGCTCCCGTAATCCGAACGCGCTGCCGCTGATCATGACTCACGGTTGGCCTGGATCTACCTTCGAACTCCTGAAGGTTGTAGGTCCGCTTACTGATCCCACTGCTTACGGTGGTAAGGCGGCGGACTCCTTCGATCTTGTCTTGCCATCAATGCCAGGCTATGGCTTCTCTGGCAAGCCGCAGGGCACTGGCTGGAATCCTGAGCATATCGCCCGCGCCTGGGCCGAGTTGATGCACCGTCTGGGCTACACGCACTACGTGGCGCAGGGCGGCGACTGGGGATCGGTCGTCGCGGACAAGATGGCAAGCCAGAAGCCGCAGGGACTATTGGGAATCCACGTCAACATGCCGGCGACTGTACCGGCCGACGTCGCCAAGGCCCTCAACAACGGCGATCCGGCCCCCGCCGGTTTGTCCGACAAAGAGAAGGCTGCGTTTGCATCGCTTAACAGCCTTTACACGAAGGGTGCGGGCTATGCGGCGATGATGGTGACCCGGCCGCAAACCGTGGGCTACGGGCTCGCGGATTCGCCTGCCGGGCAGGCCGCATGGATGTACGATAAATTCGCCGCATGGACTTATACCAACGGTGAACCCGAGCGGGAATTGTCACGCGACGACATGCTCGACGACATTACGCTCTACTGGCTCACTAACACTGCAACCTCTTCTGCGCAACTCTACTGGGAGAACAACGCCAACAACTTCAACGCGGTGGACATCTCGCTTCCTGCAGCCGTGACGGTGTTTCCCGGTGAAATCTACCGTGCGCCCCGCAGCTGGACCGAGCGTAGTTACCACAAGCTCATCTATTTCCACGAGGTGAACAAGGGCGGTCACTTTGCGGCATGGGAGCAACCGCAACTCTTCGCTGAGGAGATCCGGGCAGCGTTCCGGACCTTGCGCTAGCACGCTGGCAGAACGGGGCGAACGGCGCACCCGGCCTGCGCGCTGACATGACGCCGGGCGTGAACCGACACCAAAGTACTATGTGCATTCGCCCCTAAAGTAGCGCATCCTCATGGGACGGCGACCGTCAGGAGAGCCCTCGAATGGAGAACGAACTCAGCGGCGTCGTCGATGCGCTTCCTGGATTGATATGGACGGCTCGCCCTGACGGACAGTTCGACTTTTTCAACCAGCGCTGGTGCCAGTACACCGGCCTTCGCGCGGAAGAAGCCTATGGCCATGGGTGGCAGGCTGCGATTTTCCCCGAAGACCTGCCTGAGCTACTTGAGAGCTGGCAATCGATTCTGGCCTCCGGCGAGGCTGCTGAAATGGAAGCGCGTCTGAGGCGCTTCGACGGAGCGTATCGCTGGTTCCTCTTCCGTATTTCGCCGTTGGCCGATTCTAGCGGACGGCTCATTAAATGGTGCGGAATGAACACCGATATCGAGGACCGAAAGCGGGCTGAAGCGCTGCTCGCCGGTGAAAAGTCCTTACTTGAAATGGTCGCGAGCGCCCATTCGATGCCGCGAATCCTCGAAGCGCTCTGCCAACTTGTCGAAAGCACGGCTACCGGCTGTTATTGCAGTGTCGTGCTGGTCGATCGGGAGGGCAAGCGTCTCGAACACGGGGTCGCACCGAGCCTTCCGACCAGCTTCGTTACCGCCATCAACGGCCGGCCCGTCAACGCCGAATCGGGTCCATGCGCAATG
>JBEKNG010000717.1:0-3517 GCA_049523075.1 Paraburkholderia sp. | reverse complement strand
GATCCTTGTCTACCACGGCCTCCGCGCCAAGGCGGCGCCCCTCGCCGTCGACGACCACCGGAATGCCGCCACCACCCGCGCAGATCACAATCGTGCTGTGGGCGAGCAACCAGCGTACCGCCTGCATTTCCAGAATGCGCACCGGCTTGGGACTGGCCACCACACGCCGGCACGCCGCACCATCCTGCGTCATGGTCCAGCCTTTGTCATGGATCGCGATTGCCGCTTCGGCCGGGGTGAAGACCGCGCCGATAGGCCTGTCAGGAGACTTGAAAGCGGGATCGGCGGGATCGACTTCGACCATCGTCAGCAAGGTTGCGCAGGAACGCCCGCTCGGCAACAGGTTGCCTAATTCCAGCTCGATCGCATAGCCGATCATGCCCTGCGTTTGCGCGTCCAGCACATCGAGCGGAAACCGCTCAGCCTGCGGGGCGTTCATCCCTTGCGAAGCGAGCAAACCGACCTGCGGGCCGTTTCCATGGACGATCACCAGAGAGTTTCCGTCGGCAACCTTCGCCAGTTGCGCGGCGGCAACGCGGATGCTGTCCCGCTGCGTCTGCGCGCTCACCGGTTCACCGCGCTTGAGTAGCGCGTTTGCGCCAAGCGCAACGACAATTCGCATCAGGAAGCTCCTTTATTCACCCAGGTGTGGCGACGAGAGCACTGATCGCCACCAATGCTTCGGTCTGCGAAATCTGTGCAATATCCGTGAGTTCACGCATGCGCTCGAATGCCTTATGGAGCGTCTGCGCCACAAACTCGCACGGCTGCGGAGCAGCCTCTTCTGGCTTGCCGGCGGGATCCGTCTTCTGCATAGTGGTCTGGATCTCGCGCATCGTGGTGATCAGAAACTCCATCTGCTTGTGGACCAGAATTTGCATGCCGTCATGCGCATGCTTGCTGGCCGTCGCGAGCGCGTCGATATCGCTATGCTGTGCGGCGATCACCGAAGCCATATCGACGCCTGGGATATTGATTCTGGCGAACAATTTGGCGAGATCGGTGAACGGATTGGACGTTACAACCATGGTGAGGCTCCCTCCTGCGCGGCATTGAGCATTGAACCCGCGCCGCGTCCCCTATGAAAGGGGGCGTGGCGCAGATTCCATGGTGGCACGCCGAACGCGACGAGTCTGTACGGTATCGGTAAACGGCCTCCATACAGGTACGCGAGCGTACCGACTTCGAGCCATGCTGCGAGCACGATGGCGATAGACGTCCCGGGTCATGTCAATCGCGGGCGCCGCTCACAGGCAATACAAAGGGGAACACACATGAAAAACCACCCACGGGTATGGATCCTGATCGCGCTTTCGCTGATCGTCAGCTTGAGCGCATGCATTGTGGTCCCGGACGGCGATCATCACGGCGACTATCACGGCGACTATCACGATCACGGCTAGTACCAGTCACATGCTCTTACGCAGCGCCGGCCTTCGGAGAGAGCGACGCCAACGGGGATTGGCGTCGCTCTTGCTGTGAGGTGCTAAACCTTCGCTAATTACCTGGCTGCCCGAGCGTCACGGTCGCACTGTGACGCGCCCCATCGTCCACCAGTTGCACCGCATGCTTCCCTGCTTCAAGCGCCCTGCCATCCACGACGATGTCACTTACGCCGCGGCCGACGCCATGCGGATTGTTCACGACGATGTCGTAGTGTGAAGCGCCATGGCGAAACACGGCGGTAAAGCCTGGCCAGGCGCGCGGCACACACGGATCGATCGACAATTCATTGCCGTGCTTGCGCAGGCCAAGCAGACCTTCAATGCCGGCGCGATACATCCACCCCGCCGAGCCCGTGTACCACGTCCATCCGCCACGTCCGACGTGGGGCGCGACCGAATACACGTCAGCGGCGACCACATAAGGTTCGACCTTGTAGCGCTTCGCCCCGCTGCGCGTGCGGCTGCGATTGACCGGATTGAGCATCGCAAACAGGTCGGCGGCACGATCGCCATCGCCCATTTGCGCGTACGCCAGCACCGACCACATGGCAGCATGCGTATATTGGCCGCCATTCTCGCGAATGCCGGGCGGATAGCCCTTGATATATCCCGGATCGAGCGGCGTACGATCGAACGGCGGCGTGAACAGCAAGGCGAGGCCATCGTCGCGGCGAATCAGCCGGGTTTCCAGTGCGGCCATCGCACGCCCGCTCCGTTCGGCGGTCCCCACCCCCGACAGCACGCTCCACGACTGGGCGATCGCGTCGATCGAGCATTCGTCGTTAGAGGCGGATCCCAGCGGCGTGCCGTCGTCGAAATAGGCGCGCCGATACCATTCGCCATCCCATCCTGCGCTTTCAAGTGCCGCGCGTAGCGCCTCGGCGCGCGCGAGCCAGCGCTCGCCCCTGGCGCTATCCCCGCGGGCACCCACGAGCGGCGCCCATGCCGCTAGCGTGGCGCACAGAAACCAGCCGAGCCAGACGCTCTCGCCACGGCCCGCCTCGCCCACCCGGTTCATGCCGTCGTTCCAGTCGCCGGTGCCCATCAGCGGCAGGCCATGCGCGCCGAACAGCGCGAGGCTCTGTTCAAGTGCCCGCACGCAATGCTCGAAGAGCGGCGCGCTGTTCTCCGAGACGGCCGGCACGAAGTAAGCGTCGTGCTCGCCGTCGCCCAACGGACGGCCGTCGAGAAACGGCACGTCCACGTCGAGAATCGCCGCGTCGCCGCTCACCTCGACATAGTGAGCCACCGTATAGGCCAGCCACGCGCGGTCGTCGGAAATATGGGTGCGCACGCCCGCGCCGCCCTGTGGCAGCCACCAGTGCTGCACGTCACCCTCCGGAAACTGACGCGCGGCCGCCCGCAACAGATGCTCACGAGCCAGTTCAGGACGCGCCACGACGAGTGCCATGCCGTCCTGCAACTGATCGCGAAAGCCGTACGCGCCGCTTGCCTGATAAAAGCCCGCACGCGCCCAGGTCCGGCACACGAGCGTCTGGTACAACAGCCAGCGGTTGAGCATCAGGTCCATCGTCCGATCGGGCGTCACGACCTGAATCGCGCCGAGCGTATCGTCCCAGAACGTCGTCACCGCGGCGAGCATCGCATCGAGGTCGGCGTGGCGATAGCGTTCGATCAACTGCCGGGCGGCCTCGGTCGAAATGGCTTCGCCCAGCACAAACACCACCTCGGCGACACCTCCCGGTTCCAGTTCGAGCGTGGTTTGCAGCGCCGCGCATGGATCGAGCCCTGCGCCGACCCTTCCGGAGAGCGGTGCAGACTCATCTGCCGGGGCCAGTCCAGCCGGAAAGCGCAAGCTGCCATTGCGGCCGATAAATTCACACCGGTCCGCACTCCAACTGGTCTGCTTGCCGCCCAGGTCCGCAAAGGCCACCCGGCCACGATACGCTTCGGCCCAGCCGTTGCGGACGAACATGGCCCGCGTCGGCGCGTCGATCTCACTGATGGTTTGAGGCGCAGCAATGCTGCGCGACGCCCCCAGCGCCCATTCGACGTAAGCCGTCACAGAAAGCCGGCGCGTGCGGCCGGACAGGTTACGCAGCGTCAGACGG
>JBEKNG010000716.1:0-3517 GCA_049523075.1 Paraburkholderia sp. | reverse complement strand
CGAGCGCGCCACGCGAGGCATGGCCTGCCGTGGCTGCCGTGGTGCCCGCCCGCAATGAAGCCGACGTCATCGCGCAGGCGGTCGGCACGCTGCTAGCCCAGGAGTATCCGGGTCCGTTCCACGTGATCGTGGTCGACGACCACAGCACGGACGGCACCGCCGACGCCGCCCGTGCGGCCGCGCTGGCGCTTCAATGTCCAGAGCGCTTGACGGTGCTGGGCGCCAAGCCGCTGCCGCCGGGCTGGTCTGGCAAGGTCTGGGCACAGTCGCAAGGTATCGAGGCCGTGCGCACGCTAGGCCTGCCTGCCGACTTCCTGTTGCTTACCGACGCAGACATCGGCCACCCCACCGATGCGGTGATGCAACTCGTCGCCCGTGCCGACGCCGAAAAGCGCGACCTGGTGTCGCTGATGGTGCGGCTGCGCTGCGATTCGTTCTGGGAAAAGGCGCTGATTCCGGCCTTTGTATTCTTCTTCGCCAAGCTGTATCCGTTCTCGTGGGTCAACAACCCGCGCAACAAGACGGCAGCGGCCGCCGGCGGCTGCATGCTGGTGAGGCGCACGGCGCTGGAAGAAGCGGGCGGCATCGAGTCGATCCGCGCCGAACTGATCGACGATTGCAGTCTCGCCGCGCGCATCAAGCATCGCGGTGAGGGACGCCATCCGATCCGTCTGGATGTGGCGGCGCGCAGCGTGTCGCTGCGTCCATACGACAACTGGCGCGAGATCTGGAACATGATCGCGCGCACCGCCTTCACGCAGTTGCACTACTCCGGGTGGCTGCTGGCCGGCACGCTGGCGGGCATGGCGATCATCTATCTGATCCCGCCGTTGGCCGCGCTGGCGCTTGGACCTCATGGGTTGCCGGCATGGCTCGCATGGGCCGCGATGTGCTGCGCGTATGCGCCGATGCTGCGCTACTACGGTCGTTCGCCGCTGTGGGCGCCGTTCTTGCCGCTGGTGGCGTTGTTCTATGTCGGTGCCACCTTTGCGTCGGCCGTACGCTATTGGCGCGGCAAGGGCGGTCAGTGGAAGGCGCGCGTGCAGGCGCCGGTGCAACAGGATCGGTAAGTGAGCCGCGGCGGGTAGTCGGGCGCTGCCCTTCGCATCAACGCTGCGTCAGCAGCGCGTACATCTGGATCACGTTGTCCGGCGAGAACGTGAACGGCACCCAGCCGTGTCCGGTATGGCGCATGATTAACAGGCGGTCGCCGTTCGACTGCTTCTGAACAGCCATCGCCGGATTCTTGGTCGACACGAAGCGCCAGCCGGGCGGCACGCTCATCGCCGGCTCCGGCACCATCGAAGCGCGCGCATTCGACAACTCCTCGATCAACTGCCCCACCTGCTCAGGATGTAGCGACACGGTCTTGCCGCCGATCGTCATCGTAATGACGTTCTGCGCGGGCCGGCCGATCGACAAAGTGGCCTTTTCCTCAGCCGGTGCTGCAGCGACGACTTCACTCGTTTCTGCCGCGGCTTCTGCCTCAGGCTCTGCTGCCGGGTGCGTTCCGGGTTCGGCCTGGGCCGGCTTGTCTTCGCTCGCCGGGGTTGGGCTAAGTGCCGCAGTGGCGACTTCGGCCTGATCCACAGACGCCTCGGGCGCTGCAGTGGCTGCGTGTGTCTCGGGGATGTTTTGGGCCTGCGGGGCCACGACAGCCTGAATGAGCTGATCGACGCCCACTTCAAGCGCGCCGAGCTGTTCGTGAAGGTTCATGCGAGGATTCTCTGGTAAGACCCGCGATTTTACCTGTTGCGCGCGGGCTTTGACCCGCCGCGGGCCGGACGACGTTGTAACAAAGTGCTTGCGGGGTCGTCGGGAGGGCCGTCCTCACGGTTTTAGATACCCCGCCTGCCTGAACCACTCGAGCGCATCGGCCAATCCCTCGCGGTAGGGCCGCGCACGATAGCCGAGTTCGCGTTCCGCCTTCGCGGACGTGAAGTACATCTTGTTCTTCGACATCTTCGGACCGTCGACCGTCACGAACGGTTCTCGCTTTGTGATCTTCGCGACCGCTTCCGCACCCATGGCGAGCGGGTAGAGCGGCCAGCGCGGCAGACTGATGGTCGGGGCCTTACGTCCCGTGAGCGCCGCGATATCGGCGAGCATCGCCAGCAGGGGCAGGTTCTCCCCGCCCAGGATATAGCGCTCGCCGATCTTGCCACGTTCGAGCGCGAGGAAGTGCCCGGCCGCGACGTCGTCGACATGCACGAGGTTCAGTCCGGTGTCGACGAAGGCCGGAATCTTGCCGAGCGCCGCCTCGACGATGATGCGGCCGGTCGGCGTGGGCTTCACGTCGCGTGGACCGATCGGCGTCGACGGATTGACGATCACGGCGGGCAGCCCGTCCTCGGCGATCATCCGCTCCACGGCGCGCTCGGCCAGCACCTTGCTGCGCTTGTACACGCCGATGGCCTGGTCGGCCTTCAGCGGAGAAGTCTCGTCTGCCGAATGGCCGGAGCTCGTTACCTTCAGCGTCGCCACGCTGCTGGTGTAGACAATACGCTCGACGCCTTCCTTCAAGGCCGCGCGCATGGTCGCCTCAGTCCCTTCCAGATTCGAACGTTCGATTTCGCCCGGGTCCGGCGCCCACAGCCGATAATCGGCGGCGACGTGCAGCAGGTAGCGCACGCCACGCAGCGCGGTGCGCATCGACGCCTCGTCGCGCATGTCGCCGACGACGATTTCCGCGGTGAGCGCCTCGACATTGCGGCGCGGACTGGTGGCGCGCACCAGCACGCGCACGTTGAAACCCTTCTGTTGCGCGATGCGCGCCACCGCCGAGCCGACAAAGCCGGAGGCGCCGGTGACGAGTACGAGATCGCGATTCTGATCCATCATTCTTTTCCAATTCCCTGCATGGCGGTCGTCGGATTGTACGTGGGGCGCGCCCCGTGTGTCGCGCCCCACGTCTCCGGTGCGATCCAGGCAAACTCGCCACGACGCGACTAGAATGCCGGCTTGAAAGATTGTCAGGAGAAGACGGCATGACAGGCCCGGATCTGGATTCGCGGATCGAAACCTATTACGTGCGGGTACGCGGCGTTGTGCAAGGCGTCGGTTTCCGTCACGCGACGGTGCGCCAGGCGCACGCGCTCGGCATCAGAGGATGGGTGGCTAACCTTGACGATGGTTCGGTCGAAGCCATCCTGCAGGGCACGGCCAACCAGGTCGACCGGATGCTCTCGTGGCTGCGCCACGGGCCGCCGGCCGCCCGCGTGAGCGAAGTGGCCGGCGAGGAACGGTTCACGGACAAACGGTACGAACGCTTCGAGCAGCACTGAACGCGCTAGCGCGCTAGTCGACCTTACTGCGCGACCAGCAGGCTCTCGGCAAACCCCCAATCGCGTTCGACCCACTGATGGCTGCACACGAAGCCGGCGTCATCGGCGATTGCGTGGACCTCTTCGGGCCGGTATTTGTGGCTGCTCTCGGTCCAGATCGTTTCGCCTTCCTCCAGCGTCACCGTCAGTTGTGCGGCCCGTACATGGGCAGTGACCGGACGCCGCGCGCGCAG
>JBEKNG010000715.1:0-3522 GCA_049523075.1 Paraburkholderia sp. | reverse complement strand
GTACGCAGACCATGGGTGCGGACCGCCTCGATCATGTCAAGCTTGTTGCGCCGGGCGCTAATGGTCTCAATGCGGTTGGTCGGCAGTCCCAGGCCGTTCGCGACAAACTCCGCAAACGTGACGCCCCATTCGGAGCCGGCGATCACCGCGTCAGGACACACAACGTGGAGTCGGCCAATTGCCGCGTCGACCGGGCCAAGATAGCCCAGGTCTTCGTCATAGGCACTCACATCAAAACACTTCGACACCACGGATGGGATTCGTGGTGTCGACCTGAGGTGCAGACATATGACGCCCCTGCCGCAGAGTTCACGCACGAGTTCGCGGCCCGTCGAATAGCCGTCGACGATCACTACCTGTTTCTTGCCATTGTTCTTCATCTGCATTACCTGTTCGATAGTTGAGAATGCAATTCAGGCCGCGAACCTCGCGCCTCGCATGGGTGTCGATTCAAGCGTCGGGATGCGCGTCAGCCGACGTGTCGCTCATGCTTCTGACCGTCGCCTTCCCAGGGCGCCGCTTCAGGCGTTTCAGTGTGACCTGCGCGGCGCTGACCGATACCCGATTGACCAGCGCAAACAGATTGCGATCATTCCCCTGCGCGAGCGCGGCCGTGGCCCCGCCAAGGCTCACCTTGACCATGCAGTGCTTGTCAAACCCGCCGCGCGGGCCGTTCACGTCGGCGAGGTGAACCGACACGCGTGTAATGCGCCTTCTGATACGTGAGAACGTCGCTTCCACACGCTGGTGGATATGCCCGCGAAAGCTCTCCATTTCGCTGCTGGACAGACGAAGACCCGATGTCTCGATGCTGATTTCCACAAGGAACTCCTGTTCAAATGTGTCGGCTGGCAGGAGCTAATCTAAAGCGCGGCTCGCAAACTGAATATTCGAATTTTCTTTCTGATTCATTCGGTCCATGCGAAACGATACTCAGCATCGCCAACGATTGGCTCACTGAATGCCGCGTGTCAAAGGCTCGTTCCGTCCGTTGCGAACGGGGCCAAATTGTTCAGGAAGCAGATAACAACGGTCCTCATTTTCGGCTCATTCTCGACCGCTACGATTCACTCCATCGACGAGCCACGTTTCTTCAGAACATAACTGACAGCGTGAAGCCGACTTCCCGGTGCCCGTCGATGCTGCCGTTGCGACACCTTCCTGGTGCACAGCGCCACACACACGAGTCACTGGAGAAACGTCATGTTTGCATACCTTGTGGAAATGATTGACAACTGGTTGGAGCACGCTGAGCAGCGCCGTCTCGACGACTATTTCGCGACATCGACCGACCTTGGCGAGCTCGAGCGTCGCATGTGCTCTGTCGAAAGAAACGGACATACGGCTTAGAGCGCGCGGATTGACGTGCCGTCAACCGCACATTCGGACCCTCCGTTATGAAAATCGACTCAATATCCCGAGCCACCCCTCGCCCAGTGAAACCGGAGCCTCGGGCCGGAGCTCACGAATCGGCGGCCACAACGCCATTTCGCGCAACCGCACGAGCCCTGGCCTGCGCATCAGGCCATTTTCTCAGCCGGATATGCGCAACCCCGCGCCGCGTTCTGTTGGGCCGACGTCGCCACGATGCGGGTGCGTGCGAACTTGAGCAGCGCATGTTCGAACTGGAAACGCACAAGGTCTCGACGCTTCATCTTGGCGGCTTCCTGCGTTGAGAAGCGCTGTCGCCCAAGGTGAGCAGCACAGCTATTGCGGATAGCCTCCGCTCGATCGCGGTTACGCGTGAAGAGCAGGTACGCCTCCCTCGCGGCCCATAATCCATTTATGGAACACCTAAATGAATTTCAAACACCTTTACTACTTCTGGATGACAGCCCGGACAGGTGGCATCATTCGCGCCGGACAGCGCCTGCATGTGACGCCCCAGACGCTAAGCGGGCAGATCAAGCTGCTCGAAGAGCGCCTTGGCTGCCGGCTGTTCGAGCGACAGGGGCGTAATATTCAGTTGACCGATGCCGGCCGCATCGCCGTTGGATACGCCGAACAGATCTTTCTGCTCGGTTCACAGCTTGAGGGCGCGCTCAAAGGCCGTGCCGGCACAGGCGGAGTCGCCCCATTGAAAGTGGGTATCGCCGACTCGGTTCCCAAGTCCATTGCGTTTCACCTTCTGCAGCCAGCCGTCGTCGACGCGCCACCGACGAGTTCTACGCGATCTCGATCGAAAGAAACATCGGTCATCCATCAGTCAACCGCATCGCCGACGCGGCGCGCGGTGAGCAGTTCGAAGATGCCAGGAGACTTATGCATTGACTAACCCTTGCGTGTGCACTGTCAGCTCGCGCCGCGTAATCAGTGGTACGTCGTCGTCGAAGATTGCAGCTTCGTCAGCGCGCCGTGCTTGAACCGAAACCAACCTTGCGGCCCTTGCATCAAGACTTCATCGCCTTGCCAGAACACGCGCTTGACCGTGATGCGCATGTCCGAGCGCTGCACAAGTGGCGGATGGTGGCGAAAGTCGTATAGCACCGGGCCAGAATCGGTCTGCACAAGCGTGCGCGTGACGGTGTCATTAGCATTGCCGACATCATCGAAATGCGTAAGCGCGCTAGCGCCAAAGCGATCGAAAATTTCCTGGTCGAGCATTGCCACGAAATCGCGGTCGGCGCGCACGAATTGCAGTTTGCCTGAGGGCGTAACGAGCGGGCCGGACGCGTTGCTTTGCGCATGCACGCAAGTCGCGAAAGTGGTGGCTGCGAGCGCAGCGAGGATCAGTCGTTTCATGTTGCCTTTCAGATTCAGCGTCGTCTCCGGCGACGGAGCGCGACTCGCAATCGTTTCCTGGGAACACTATCCGCGGCCGTTCGTCGGGGTCATGGACTGGAAGTGTGCGAAGCCTGGCGCAGGTTTCACATCATATTTCGACGCGTGAACCCAGCTCGATCACCCGGTTTGCGGCCAGCTTGAAATATGCCGCAATATTGCCGATATTGTGCGCCATTACGCTGAACAGTTGTTCACGCCACACCGGCATGCCCTTGCCTCCGGTCGCCACCACGGTGGCATGACTGAGGAAAAAGGACACCTGCGCCGGATCGACCACCAGGCCCTTCGGTTCACAGTCGCGCAGCGCTTGCGGCAAGTTGGCCTCGTCCTTGAAGCCGTACGCCACGACGATGCAGTGGCAGTTGTGGCCCAGCGGCGTGATCGCCACGCGCTGCTCGCGCGGCACATAGGGCACATCCAGATTGGTCACGTGCACGAACAGCACACGCTCGTGCAGCACGTGGTTATGCTCCAGGTTGTTGACCAGCGCGTGCGGCACGGCGTTGATGTCGATGTTCAGGAACACGGCGGTGCCGGGCACACGGATCGTTTCCTTCGCAAACAGGCCGTCCAGGTACGGGGCCAGCGGCAGCTCGCCGGCATGGGTGCGAGCCTCGTCAACCATCAGCTCACGGCCGCGGTGCCAGGTGGACATGACGATGAACATGATCGCGCCCAGCAGCAGCGGAAACCATCCGCCATCCACGAATTTGAGCAGGTTGGCCGAGAAGAACGTCA
>JBEKNG010000714.1:0-3534 GCA_049523075.1 Paraburkholderia sp. | reverse complement strand
ATCGGCCTTAAGGATGCACTCGGGTCGCCTGAACCGTACGTTCTGGCCAAATCGGCGTCAGCGACTTCAATCCAATATGAAGTGACCGTGTATATCAATGATCTCGCGCGGAAGACATCCACCAACAACGACCTGTACGATCTATGCTATAGACATCTGTTTGCCGCGGGCATTGAGCTGCGATCGCTCGGTGAGGCCGCGCCGAGACGCAACGAGGTTGACGGCAGGCAAAGGTTACTATCAAGTGTTGAGTTGTTCCGCAGTCTGCAAAGAGAAGAGCTTGCGGTCCTTGCGAGCAAAATGACGCCTTATATGTACCAGACCGAGCAGGTCCTCGTCACCGCTAATTCGATTACCGATTACCTTGTGATCGTCGAATCGGGAGTCGTCTCGGCAAGCATCGACAGTGTCTCCGGGCCGCTAGAATATTCGCGGCTTGGACCAGGCGACGCCGTCGGCGAAGCGAGCGTCCTCGCGGGACTGCCCTTTCGATCCACGCTCACCGCGTTGACCGACACTACTGTCTACAGGCTCGAGAAGCAGCATCTCACTCCAATATTGAAGCTGCGCCCCGAGCTAGGCCAGCAAATGTGCCGCGCTCTGTCGAAGCGGCAGGACAGTTTAAACAAGTTCAGTTCCCTGCCTGAAATGCCGGAGGGGCCAGAACGCACACTGTTCGACTGGTTACGCTACGGAATGACCAAGCTGCATGATCTCACCATGTAGCATGAATAGGTTGAACACCGCGGAACTGAGACAGCGGGAATCCCCATGCGCCTATATTGCGTTCGATGTGCGGTGCTAACCGGTAATCAAGGTATGCAATTATCCGTCCGCACTCTGCCGTCGAAACGATCGCTGTGCCGGAAAATCTGGGCAGGCCGGTGAGCGGAGCCGCTGGAATCTGAGCCAGGAAAAATGCAGGCAAAGGAAACCAGAAAATGACAAAGAGAACCCGGCGGACGCACGCAGCGACGTTCAAGGAAAAGGTGGCACTGCCAGCGGTACGGGGCGAACGCACACTGGCCGAACTGGCACAGCAGTTCGATGTACATCCGAACCAGATCACGGAATGGAAGCGACAACGTCAGGAGCGTGCAGCTGAAGTGTTCGGTGCAGCGAGCCAGCCGGCGAGCGAGCGACCGGTCGATCTGAAGGCACTGCACGCGAAGATCGGCCAGTTGGCGCTGGAGAATGATTTTTTTATATGGCCTGTTTTTGCAAGCAGGACGAGCACCGTCCTCGCTGCCGCGATCTCGAATGTCAACGTATCCGACCTGATTGGTAACGCGGCAGACGGGCTGTTTATCGACGATGGATCAAGCTCATATCCGCGGGCTGTTTACCGCATTTCATCTTTCCGTCACGGGGCTACCTCGCTCTTAACCACGGAGATCACGCAGTGGCGTGCTCACAAAAAAATCTCGAGGATTCCCCACATCGTGCCCGATGCCGCGTATATGCCGGCAATTTTCCCGGCCGCACTGACCGACATTGCCCCGTTAACGCACCAATTCGAGCACTCCCAACCTCGCGCTAGTAATTTCCATTCCCAAGTTATGGTGGCCCCCTTGCGGTCAGCTCCGCGCTTCGCCACTTCGCACTACGTTCTCCGCACCCACGCGCATACTGCTACGGAGTAACACAACCATATTGGAGGGAACTGGTGACACATGCCACTCGATCATTGTGCTCCGCGGAGTATGAGTTCAACTCCTGAGTCGAGCACGCCACATCAGCATCACGAAGTTCGCTTAGCAATGCGCGAGCCGTGCAAACGTCACGACTCGCCGAGGCCGTCGGAAACCATGAGCAAAGCGGACCTAACATTTGCATCGCCTCATGAGTTCGTCGTTGCGAATGCCAAAGTTGCGCAAGCGGAATGACTGCCCGCAATTCCCACATTCGCGCACCCTGCTGCCGGGCTATCTCAATTGCATGCAAAAAGGAAGCTTGAGCCTCGGCCTCGTGCGCACCGTGAGACGAACCAGTTGTGGCGGCCCTGCGAGCCTCGACCAACGCGATCACACCAAAAATTCGCCAAGTGTCCGCAGCGAACAAATGGTTACCGTTTGCACTGCAATAGGATAGCGTCTCGGCCAGGACTCGCCGCGCCTCGCCCGTTCTTCCGACATGAGCCAGCCCTTCAGCCCAAACGCCCGCCATCGAGCTTTGGAAACGGTTGAAACCCCGTGCCTGCAACGCCGCGAGGGCCGCTTCCATTACCTCAATGCCTCGTTCTATCCGGCCGTTAAGGATATCGAACTGTCCGCTTAGGCAATCGCAGCAATCAAGCCAGATTTCGAGGCGATGCTGGGTAGCCTGAGCGCGCAGCATATCGAGGTAACGACTCGCCGTAGGAAAATCGCCTGACAGCAAAGCAATGGAGACCGCCGAGCCTCCGAGCACGCGGCTCAGTGACGGCTCCTGCATTGAAGTGCGCACCAAATTCACCGCTACATCAATCAGCGAAAGGGCCTCGTCGGTGTAACCTTGCACCCACAAGATCCGTGCGAGCGCACTCTTGGCTACAGCCAGCGTATTCACGCGAAAGCCAACGGAATTACCCTCTTTTTGTTCACTTTCATTGATGCGCTCTAGCCCCCGCTCCATTAACGCTCGCGCCTTGGTATGTTCGCCGAGCCACGACAACGACACGCCGACCATCTGATTTGCAAGTATCCCTTGAAACTCTTCACCGCGCTCGTCAGCGAGCGTCTGTAACAGTGTCGCGTACTTCAGCGATGCCCGGATACGACCACCAAACAGCATCGCGTTGAAGAGACCCCAAAGCGCGCGAGTCTGGAATTCACCGTCGCGCGCCTCGGTAGCCAAGGACAGGACTTGCAGCGACAACTGAGTCGCTTCGCTTACCGGTCCGCGCGTGTAAAGCAGCGCCGCGGCGAGCGCTGCACGTAACCGCAGTTCACATGGGGCGTCTACCGATCCCGCAGGAAGCTTTTCGAGCGCAGCGACCGCCCTTCCGGCGCGCGCGCAGCATTCCTCGATCAACGACCAAGCCAGCAATGCCTCGACCAAAACGCCTGTGAGTTTGACGCCGAGAAGTTTATCGCCCTCAACGGAGAACGCCCAATCCAGCGCGCTACGCGCATCGTCAAGTGCATCCCTTAAGTATTCCGAGGTTTCCCGAGTCCCAAGATCGCTCGCCAGCATCTCGCGGCCGAAACGTTTTTGCAGCCAGCGTGCGTGAGCCGCGGCGACTCCCTGCGCTTCTCCCTCATCGTCCAGCTTTGCGCGCGCGTAGGCCCGGGTCGATTCCGGCAGCCGATAGCGGATCAGCGCACCTTCGAACTCCAGCGCGAGCCACGACTTCTCAGCCAACTCCCCTACACTCGTCATGACCACCATAGGCGTGGTGGCGTCATCCACGGCAACCGCGCATGCATCATCAATCAGAAATGAGCCAGCGAACTGACTCAGCCGTCGAAACACCGTTCGAGCCACTGGATCAAGTAACGCATAGCTCCAGTCGAACGTGGCGCGAAGGGTCTGGTGCCTGGGCAACGCTGTCCT
>JBEKNG010000713.1:0-3537 GCA_049523075.1 Paraburkholderia sp. | reverse complement strand
ACCGCGCATCACCCTGCCGGTGGTCGAGCAGTTCGTGCCGCAGATGGTCAATTTCGACGTGCTCGGCGGCGTGAATTTCCGCAAGGGCTGCTATCCCGGCCAGGAAGTGGTCGCGCGCAGCCAGTACCGCGGCACGATCAAGCGGCGCACGGCACTCGCGAACGTCGCTGGTGAGCTGAATACGGTCTTGCCGGGCGCGGAAGTCTTCCACTCGGACGATCCGGGTCAGCCGTGCGGCATGGTGGTCAATGCGGCCTCGGCGCCGGATGGCGGCGTGGATGTGCTGGTCGAGGTCAAGCTCGCTGCACTTGATACGGGTTCGGTTCATCTGGGCGCGGCCGAGGGTCCGGCGCTGACTTTCCTGCCGCTGCCGTACGCGCTGCCTGCTGAGGTTTGAGACGGCTTGGCGCTGCTGCGGCATTGAACGCACTTACCCCACCGCGGGAGACTCCCCCCGATGTGCCTGATCGTCTTCGACTGGCGGCCCGATGCGGTCGACGGATCGCTCTTTACGCTTGCCGCCAACCGCGACGAGTTCTTGCGCCGCACGGCGGAGCCGATGCACTGGTGGTCCGAGGCCCCGGGTTTGCTGGCCGGACGCGATCTGGTGGGCGGCGGAACGTGGCTCGGCATGACGCGCGACGGCCGCTTTGCGGCGCTGACGAACTACCGGGCTCCGCACGAAATGCGCCCGGATGCGCCCACGCGCGGCACGCTGGTGAGCAACTGGCTGCTCGGCGAACCGTCCGCCCATCTCACGCCGCTCGATTATCTGGGGCAAGTCGCTCAGGACGGCGAGATCTATAACGGATTCAACCTGCTGATCGGCGACTGGTCGCGGCGCGAGCTCGGATGGTATTGCAACCGCTCGACGGCCGGCCCTGCCTTGCTCACGGAGGGTACGCATGGCATCTCGAATGCGGTGCTCGATACGCCGTGGCCGAAGCTCGTGCGCAAGCGCTCGGAGCTAGGTGCGCTGCTTGCCACCGACGCGCTTGTGCCGCTCGAGCGGCTCATCGATCTGATGCGCGATCCGCGGCTCGCCCACGATGACGAGTTGCCATCGACAGGGGTTCCGCTCGAACGCGAACGGGTGCTGTCGGCGGCGTTTATCGAGTCGCCGGACTACGGGACGCGTGGCACGACCGCTTTAAGGGTCGTCGCGAACTGCACGCATGGCGAGCATCTCAGCGCGGCCGTCGCCGAACGCAGCGACGACAACGGCTCGCATCGCGTCGTCCGCCCGGGTGATTTCGAGCGAAGTTTCGCGTTCAACATCGAGCGCTGAGGCGCATTGCGGCTCCGGCGTTCATTCAGTCTGAATCATGGATCGAGCCCGAACGCGAGGCGCAACGCCCGCGCCGCATCGGAATGAGCCTGCGCCACATCCGGCACAAAGCCGCCCATCTTGAAGAACTCGTGAATCATGCCTGTGTAGCGCTTTAGCGTGACTTCGTTACCCGCTGCGCGCAACTTCTCCGCGTACGCGACGTCTTCGTCGCTCAGCGGATCGTATTCGGCCGTTGCAATCCACGCGGGCGCGAGGTCGCTGAACGCAGGTGCGCCGCGCGTGCCGTCGAGCGGTGCAAAGCGCCAGTCGTCGCGATCGCCCGCGTCGCGCACGTATTGCTTGAAAAACCACTGGATCGTGGCACCCGATAGCAGATAGCCGTCAGCGAGCCGCGCGTGAGAGTCGGTCTGCTGATACCCGGTCGTGCCCGGATAGATCAGCAATTGCAAGGCCAGTTTCGGCAGACCGGCATCGCGGGCCAACACCGCGCAGACCGTGGCGAGCGTGCCGCCCGCGCTATCTCCGCCGACGGCGATGCGTCCCGGGTCGACGCCATACAATCCGGCATTGGCGTGCAGCCAGCTCAATGCGTCGAATGCATCATGCACGGCAGTGGGGAATTTGTGTTCGGGTGCGAGCCGATAGTCGATCGACAGCACGACGCATCGCGCGTCACGCGCGAACATCCGGCACAGCGCGTCATGCGTGTCGACGCTGCCGACCGTAAAGCCGCCGCCATGGTAGTACACGAGGGCCGGCGCGGGCTCGGCCCAGCTCGGCTCGAACGGCTGATAAAGCCGTGCGCGAATCGTTGCGACGTCACGGGTTGGCAGCGTGAGATCTTCGACAGAGAACATCTGCGCGCTGGGAATCTCGAGAATCGGCGCGCTCATCTCGTAAGCGGCACGCGCCTGCTGCGCGGTCAGGTCGTGGTACGGCGGGCGCTTCGCCCGCGCGATCATGTCGAGCACCTGCTCGATCTTCGGATTCAGCGGCATCGTGCGTCAGGCGGCGCGGGCGCGCCAAGGGTGGAGTGAGCGCCGTATGATGCCATGAAGCCGCAGCGGGCCGCTCGCTGCCGCCCGCGGCTCATTGGCGCTTCAGCGGCCTTTTATCGACCCTTCATTGGCACTTCGTTCGCCCTTCGTTCGCCCTTTAGTCGCCCTTTAGTCACCCCTTCATTGGCCCTTTATTCGTCCTTTATTTGCCCATCATTCGCCCTTCACCTCGGGCTTGAGCGACAGCGGATCGGTCGGATTACGCTGCTGCTCGATATCCTCGTGGCGCAGATGGACGGTCGGCATAATCGCCGGGTGCGAGATGATGTAAAAGCGCCCGGCTTCAATCGCCGCGAACGTCAGCTCAGCGACATCCGTCGCGCTCAGCTTGCCCGACTGCACCGCCCGCTGCAGTTGCTTGCCGGCGGCGAGTTGCGAGCGGCTCGGCGCGGCGTCGTTGCGCAAGGTCTCCGGACGCGCGCGTTCGGCGTTGGCGATACCGGTCGGCACGAACGCCGGGCACAGCAGCGAACACCCCACCTGTCCGCCGGCATTCTGCAGATCGTGATAGAGCGTCTCCGTCAACGAGACGACCGCGTGTTTAGAGGCGTTGTAGATCCCCATCGCCGGCGGCGACAGGAGCCCCGCCACCGAAGCCGTATTGACGATATGCGCCGGTTCGTTCTGCCGCAGCATGATTGGCGTGAACACCCGCACGCCGTGCGCGACACCCATCACATTGACGCCGAACACCCACGCCCAGTCGTTCGCCGTGCTTTCCCAGAGAAAGCCGCCGGCACCCACGCCCGCGTTGTTGAACAGCAGATGGATCTTGCCGAACGCATCGAGCGCCGCGAGCGCCAGCGCGTCGACCTCGGCGGCGTCCGAGACGTCGGTCGGCACGCCGATCGCGTCAGCCCCGGCCGCGCGCAATGCTTCAACGGCTTGCGCGAGCGCGGCGCCGTCGACGTCGGCCAGCACCAGCTTCATGCCGAGCGTCGCGCCCTTTTCGGCAAACGCACGCCCAAAGCCGCTCGCCGCGCCGGTGATCACAGCCACTTTGCCTTCGAACTGGAACATCAGATGTCTCCGTTGTCGACCGGAGTTGGCGCTTTAGCGTTTCTCCGGCCCCATGCAAGATGGTTGCTGGTTGTTTGTCATGAGAGATGGGCCTGACAGGGCGGCCTTGTCGTCAAAACGCGCTCTCCCGCTGCGGCCGGTCCTGCCGCAACCGGTCGCGGCCGCGCT
>JBEKNG010000712.1:0-3538 GCA_049523075.1 Paraburkholderia sp. | reverse complement strand
ATTATATTGCGCGATTGGGTGCAAAGAGCAGGGGCCACACGCGCTGCACCGGGTTGGCAGGTCGGGCCTTCCGCCTTGGATTGCAGGCTACGCAGCGTGAGCGCAAGGCGGCACCGCCCCATGGGGCCTTCCGAGTCCCAGGTTCTTTAGGGATTTCCACTATGGTGCGACAGACTTGTCGTGGCGCAATATAAAAAATCAGAGCGCGTAGGCGCTTTTTTAAAATGCCTAAATGGAACCGGTTCCATCCAGCAGGCACCAGCAAAAGGCGAGGTGATTTCTACATGCCCGAAGTCGTGATCGTCGCGAGTGCGTTTGGTGCGGATGTCATCCGGCGCGATGGCCACGAAGCTTGGCTGAAGGTGGCGGCGCGCTCCGGCGCGACGGCTTTCGAGGTGCGGCGTGAGCTGTTTGCGTCTGAGGCGCGGGCTAGTTTGCCGGCCCTACGCGGGCTGGGCGAGGCGATTGGCGCTCACGGCATGTGGTCGGTCTACTCGACGCCCGCGGCGCTCTATACGGCAACAGGTGAGCTTGATGACGTCGCGCTGCGGCTTGCGCTTGAGGAGGCGGATGCGCTCGGCGCGCGCTTCGCGAAGCTGCAGCTCGGCGGGTTTGGAAGGGGTACCGACGGCGCAAAAATCGCCGCCTGCCTGGCTGGTTCGACCGCACGCCTTGTTGTTGAGAATGGACAACTGCGCGAAGGAGGCCTGGTCGCGCAATTCGTCGGCCTGTTCGACGCCTTGCAACGCGAGGGCTATGCGGACGTGCTTGGCATGACCTTCGACATCGGCAACTGGCAGTGGCCGGACGAGATGCCACTCGATGCCGCCCGTCAACTCGCCGGGCATGTCGAATATATCCACTGCAAGGCAGTGTCGGGCGACGGCGCGCGGCGCTTTGCCGCGGCTCCGGCGGCGGACGATCCGGTGTGCACTGAAGTGCTCCGGCGCCTGCCGCGTGACGTGCCGCGTGGCATTGAGTTCCCGTTCGATCCGAGCCGCCTCGCAGCCGAAGCGGCGCACTATGTCGCCTGGCTCGCGGCCGCATAGCACAGGCAATAATCGGCCAGGCAACGCTAAGCGAGTGCTAAATGACCGGTCAGTCCACAGCAGATACGAAGCAGATGAATCGGCAACACAATGAATCAGTTTGATAAGGAAACCGAATGAATCCGGCACTCGATGTCATCACCTACGGCGAAGCGATGGCGATGTTCGTCGCCGCCGAAACGGGTCCGCTCGCAGGCGTCGGGCAATTCACGAAGCGTGTCGCCGGCGCCGATCTGAACGTGGCGATCGGTCTCGCGCGGCTCGGCTTCAAGGTGGGCTGGATGAGCCGGGTCGGCAACGATTCCTTCGGACAGTACGTGCGCGAAAGCTTGCGCCGCGAAGGGATCGACCAGCAGCAGGTGGTCACCGACGAACGCTATCCCACCGGTTTTCAGCTCAAGTCGAAAAACGACGACGGTAGCGACCCGGCGGTCGAGTACTTTCGTAAAGGCTCGGCGGCGAGCCATCTGTCGCTGGACGACTACGCGCCGTCCTACGTGCTGCCGGCGCGCCACCTGCACCTGACCGGCGTCGCGCCGGCGATTTCCGCGTCGTCGCGCGAACTGGCCTTCCTGCTGGCGCGGGAAATGCGTGCAGCGGGCAAGACGATCTCGTTCGATCCGAACCTGCGCCCGACGCTTTGGCCTTCGCGGGCGGCGATGGTCGAGGGCTTGAACGCGCTGGCGGAACTGGCGGACTGGGTGCTGCCGGGCATCGGCGAAGGCGAGATTCTCACCGGTTATACGAAGCCTGAGGACATTGCGCGCTTCTATTTGGAGCGAGGCGCGCGTGGCGTGATCATCAAGCTCGGCGCCCGTGGCGCGTATTTCCGCACGGCGGACGATGCCGGCGTAGTCGCCGCCCAGCCGGTCGCCCGGGTGGTCGACACGGTGGGGGCGGGCGACGGCTTCGCAGTCGGCGTCGTCAGCGCCTTGCTCGAAGGGCGGCCGTTGGCGCAAGCGGTCGCGCGCGGCAACCGCATTGGGGCGCTGGCGATCCAGGTGATCGGCGACTCCGAAGGGTTGCCGACCCGCGCCGAGCTCGATGCACTGGAAAACACCGACGTCCGTGCATCCGGCGCTGCAGGGAATCATCGAAAGACGCCGAAGACGCTGGCGTAATTGTGTGGCGAGGCGATAGCGGAGCGCGTGCGCAGCCTTCGCGATCCGCGCCGGTCGCCACGCGCAAACTCTGGTCGACAGGAGACAACCCATGACCCCATCGCTTGCGATTCGCCGCTGGTGGACCATCATGCCGATCGTGTTCGTCACGTACAGCCTGGCGTATCTCGACCGCGCGAACTTCGGCTTCGCCTCTGCGGCAGGCATCAATCAGGATCTCGGCATCAGCAAGGGGCTGGCGTCGCTGATCGGGGCGCTGTTCTTCCTTGGCTATTTCTTCTTCCAGATTCCCGGCGCGATCTATGCGGAACGCCGCAGCGTCAAGAAGCTGGTGTTCTGGAGTCTGATCCTGTGGGGTGGCTGCGCGTCGCTGACGGGAATCGTCAGCAATATTCCGTCCTTGATGGTGATCCGCTTCGTGCTCGGAGTCGTCGAAGCCGCCGTGATGCCGGCCATGCTGATTTTTATCAGCAACTGGTTTACCAAAAGCGAGCGCTCGCGCGCCAATACCTTCCTGATTCTCGGCAACCCGGTGACGGTGCTGTGGATGTCGGTGGTGTCCGGTTATCTGGTGCATTCGTTCGGCTGGCGGCACATGTTCATCGCCGAAGGCGCGCCGGCCGTCATCTGGGCAATTTGCTGGTGGTTCATCGTGCAGGACAAGCCGGCTCAGGTGTCATGGCTCACGCAGCAGCAAAAGGACGACCTCGCCGACACGCTGCGTGCCGAACAGGCTGCCATCAAACCGGTGCGCAACTATGGCGAGGCGTTCCGCGCGCCGGCGGTGATCAAGCTGTGCGCGCAGTATTTCTGCTGGAGTATCGGTGTGTACGGTTTCGTGCTGTGGCTGCCATCTATTCTGAAGAATGGTTCCACCCTCGGCATGGTGGAAACCGGCTGGCTCTCGGCGCTGCCGTATCTCGCCGCGACCATCGCCATGCTGGCAGCTTCGTGGGCATCGGATAAACTGGATCGTCGCAAGGTGTTCGTCTGGCCGTTCCTGCTGATCGGCGCGGCGGCCTTTGCGGCGTCGTACGCCATCGGTTCAACGCATTTCTGGATTTCGTATGCGCTGCTGGTCGTGGCAGGCGCGGCGATGTATGCGCCGTACGGGCCATTCTTCGCGATCGTGCCGGAACTGCTGCCGAAGAATGTGGCCGGTGGCGCGATGGCCCTGATCAACAGCATGGGCGCGCTGGGTTCGTTCGTCGGCTCGTACGTGGTCGGCTATCTGAACGGCGCGACCGGCTCGCCGGCTGCATCGTACGCTTTCATGAGCGTGGCGCTCGTCGCCGCGGTGATCCTGACGCTCGCCGTGAAGCCGCAACCGTCGGCCCCCGCGAAGCTTGTCCCTAATCCATTGCAAGG
>JBEKNG010000711.1:0-3542 GCA_049523075.1 Paraburkholderia sp. | reverse complement strand
ACTCACCAGCACGACCTCTTTGCCCTGCGCGCGCAACGCGGCGATCTGCGCCGCCCAGCGGCCGATCGCGGCATGATCGAGACCGCGTCCGTCATTCGTGACGAGGCTCGATCCGACTTTCACTACCAATCGCCTGGAGTCTGCGATGACGGAACGCATTGTGCGCGGTCTCCCAAGATACTGCGTGATACCGGCCGACGATCCATGACGAACACGCCGGCCCCCAAGCTATGCGCTTTATTCCTGCGGCTCGGCCGGCTCGCCCGACGCCGCACCTTCCGCCTTCGCGCGAAAACGCACATCTGCTGCCAGATCTTCCGCTTCGGCCTGACGCTGCGCGTCCGAATGCGCAGCGATGTGGTCGTAGATCGCGTAGCAGAGTGCTTCACAACCTTGCCCCGTCAGCGCCGAGATTTCGAACACCGGACCGTCCCAGCCGAAGCCCTCGAGGAACGCCGAGACGCGCGTCTCACGCTCGTCTTCGGGCACCATGTCGATCTTGTTCAGCACCAGCCAGCGGGTTTTCTCGAACAGCAATTCGTCGTACTTGCGCAGTTCGTTGACGATCGCCTTAGCTTCCGCGACCGGATCGACCGCCTCGTCGAACGGGGCGATATCGACGATGTGCAACAGCAGACCGGTACGCTGCAAATGGCGCAGAAACTGGTGCCCGAGGCCGGCGCCTTCTGCCGCGCCTTCGATCAGGCCAGGAATGTCGGCAATCACGAAGCTGCGACTCGGGCCCACCCGCACCACGCCAAGATTCGGCGCGAGCGTCGTGAACGGGTAATCGGCAATCTTCGGCTTCGCGTTCGACACCGACGAGATGAAGGTGGACTTGCCCGCATTCGGCATGCCGAGCAAACCGACGTCGGCCAGCACCTTCAACTCGAGACGCACCATCCGGCGTTCGCCGGGCTTGCCGTCGGTTTTCTGACGCGGCGCGCGGTTCGTACTGGACTTGAAATGCAGGTTGCCGAGACCGCCCGCCCCGCCCTGAGCGACCAGAACGCTCTGGTTGTGCTCGGTCAGGTCGGCGATCAGTTCGCCGGTTTCCATGTCCGAGATAATTGTGCCGACCGGCATGCGCAGCGTGACGTCGTCACCGCCCTTGCCGTAACAATCCGCGCCGCGGCCGTTTTCGCCGTTGCGCGCCAGATGCTTCTTCGCGTAGCGGTAGTCGATCAGCGTGTTGATGTTGCGGTCTGCCACTGCATAGAGGCTACCGCCGCGGCCGCCATCGCCACCATCCGGACCACCGAACGGGACGAACTTCTCGCGGCGCATCGACGCGCTGCCATCCCCTCCGTCGCCGGCGATGACTTCAATCCTCGCTTCGTCAATGAACTTCATGCGTAACTCCGTCCCGTGTTTATCGCTATTTTGCCGTGCCTGCAGCGCGTTGGACAATCGACTGATCGGCCATCCGCGCGGGCTCACGACAACAGATATGAACCTGCAATGAAAAAGGCCCCGCTAACTTCGCGGGGCCTTTGTTCCGGTCCTGAAGCCCGTGCCTGATTAAACTCAGGCTGCTGCCGGGACTACGTTGACCAGTTGCTTCTTTGCTGCGCCCTTCGTCGTGAACTTGACGTGGCCGTCCGTCAGCGCGAACAAGGTGTGATCCTTGCCGATGCCGACGTTGTCGCCCGGGTGCATACGCGTGCCGCGTTGACGCACGATGATGCCGCCAGCGTTGATGGCTTGACCGCCGTAGACCTTCACGCCGAGACGCTTCGACTCGGAGTCGCGGCCGTTACGTGACGATCCGCCTGCCTTTTTGTGTGCCATTTGATAGCTCCTTAACCGGTGCGCTTACGCGTTGATCGCGTCGATGCGCAGTTCGGTGTAGTTCTGGCGGTGGCCGCCATGCTTCTGGTAGTGCTTCCGGCGACGCATCTTGAAGATGGTCACTTTTGCGTGACGACCTTGCGACACGACGGTAGCCTTGACGGAAGCCCCACTGACCAGCGGCGTACCGAACTTAATCGATTCGCCTTCGCCCACTGCGAGAACCTGGTCGAGCGTGATTTCAGCGTCAATGTCTGCCGGTATCTGTTCTACTTTAAGTTTTTCGCCGACGGCAACTTTATACTGCTTGCCACCGGTTTTTATGACCGCGTACATTGAGAACCTCACTCTGTATTCATTTTCCCCACGCACCACGCGCGGAAACCCGTGATTATACATAGAGTTAGCTGCGCGGTCAAAACTCGTTGACGGGCGCCGCCACGCAACGTAGAGCCAAGCCTGCCGGGCCGCCGCGCGCCGATCATGCAGCCTGCGGCCCGGAACTGTCGCGATTCGCCTTATAATTCGCGGCACTACCCAATTCAGCCATCATGTCGTCGACTGCCACTCCCTCCCCCAACGCCGCCAACCTGCTCGCCCCGATTGCCGAAGACATGGAGCAGGTGAATCGCGTCATCCGGCACCGCCTGGCGTCCGAGGTGATGCTGATCAATCAGATTTCCGAGTACATCATCAGCGCCGGCGGCAAACGCCTGCGGCCCGCGCTGCTGTTGCTCGTGGCCGGTGCGCTGGGCGAAACCACGGGGCACCGCCACGAACTGGCCGCGGTGGTCGAATTCATCCACACGGCCACGCTGCTCCACGATGACGTGGTTGACGAATCCGATCTGCGGCGCGGTCGTCAGACCGCCAACGCCCTGTTCGGTAACGCCGCGAGCGTGCTGGTGGGCGACTTCCTATACTCGCGCTCGTTCCAGATGATGGTCGGGGTCGGCAAGATGCGGGTCATGGAAATTCTCTCGGAAGCGACCAATATCATCTCCGAGGGCGAAGTGCTGCAGTTGCTCAACATGCATGACGCCGACGTAGACGAAGCCCGCTACATGCAGGTGATCCGCTACAAGACGGCCAAGCTGTTCGAAGCGGCCGCCCAGCTCGGCGCGGTGCTGGCCGGCGTCGACGCAACCACGGAAGCCGCCGCGGCGGAATTCGGCCGGCGCATCGGCACGGCCTTCCAGATCATGGACGACTGGCTCGACTACACGGGTACTGCCGAATCCATGGGCAAGAATGCCGGCGACGATCTGCGCGAAGGCAAACCCACGCTGCCGCTCATCTATCTGATCGAACGCGGCACGCCGGAGCAGTCGGCACTCGCACGCGAGGCGATCGAACAGGGCGGCACGGACCGTTTTGAGACTATTTTCGAGGCAATCACTCGCTCGGGCGCGCTGGATCACACGCTGGAATGCGCCAAACAGGAAGCCCAGGCTGCCGCAGCGGCAATTTCTTCGTTTCCTGATTCCATTTTCAAAGATAGCCTGCTAGAATTATGTTCTTACTCGACGGCGAGACAGTCTTAAACGGGACTTAAACCCCGGATTAGTCCGAGTCGGGTACCAAGCAGTACAAATCGGGGTGTAGCTTAGCCTGGTAGAGCGCTACGTTCGGGACGTAGAGGCCGGAGGTTCGAATCCTCTCACCCCGACCAGATTTTGAAAAAACCGCACAGCTTCGTGCGGTTTTTTTTCGTCTGCGTTGCCTGTTTCCTGTTCTCCGCGCTCCTCGTT
>JBEKNG010000710.1:0-3552 GCA_049523075.1 Paraburkholderia sp. | reverse complement strand
AAGGCGAAACCAGTGACGCGCCGGGATATCGCCTTTGGCAATCGCCACGAAGCTTGCCAGCCGTGCCTCCGACGCCAGCAAGTCGTAGCTGCTCGGGTCGAGCCGGCCATCGGCAACCGCGTAGCCAATCGAGAGGAGATTGCGCACGGGGTCCAGCAGAAAGCCGAATTCCATCGCGTTGGCCATCGTCAAGGCGTTATCGGTCAGGGCCGTCAGCCGTTCGCGCAAGGTCGCCGGAGTGTCTGTGGCGTTCGCGCGCTGTCCGTGTCCAACCTGATCCTGGCTATGGCTGTGGATCGCCTGCTCCAGCGCGTCGACCCAGAAGCGCACGTCGTCGCCCGAGTTGTCCTGATCCGGGCGGATTTCATCGACCAGGGCGCGCGCGATGTCCGCTACCGTGGCGGCAAGTAGGGTGATGGCCGGCCATGCTGGCGCAACGACGGCGCCTTGCGCGCTGCCACTTCCACTGCCCGCGGCCGCAGAGTCACTCGGCTCATCCGCAGGAATATCGGCAAGCGCGGCCTGTAGCGCGGCCACGGCCTGATCGAATTCGCCATGTAACGCGAAACGCGTACGCTCAGCCTTACCATGACTCTCGCGCAACGCTTTGCACAACAAAGCAAGGTTGTCGCGGATGCCCGCCAACACCACGTTGCAGTGGGCTTGTGCGGGCTGTGCCGCCCAGGCGCGGCAGGCGTTACCCAGCGCGATCAGATGACCGGCGAGATTGCCGCTATCGACCGACGACACATACTTCGGCTCCAGTGGCCGCAGATCCTGGGTGTCGTACCAGTTATAGAAATGGCCGCGAAAGCGCGCGAGGCGCTGCATCGCAGCGAGTGTCGTCTCCAGCCGCGTGACGGTATCCAGCGTACTGGCCCAGCCGAATTCGCGTGCGCTTACCGTGGCAAGCAGGTAGAGCCCGAGGTTGGTCGGCGAGGTCCGATGCGCGACGACGGGCCGCGGATCCTCCTGGAAATTGTCCGGCGGGAGCATCTGATCGGCGGCCGTGACGAAGGTTTCAAAGTAACGCCACGTACGACGGGCATGAAGCCGCAGTTCCAGCGCGTGCTCAGGCGTGACGACGAGCTCGCCGGCCGGTCGCGGTGCGCGGCTCGACCAGTAAGCGAGAGCGGGCGAACCGAGCCAGCCCAACACGAACGGCCCCCCAATCCATGCGCCATGATGCCCAGTGCGCCACGCTACCGCTGCGCTTGCCGTCATGCCGAGCAGCGCAAGCGCAATACCCGCACGCATGCGCACGAAAGTCGCAGCAAGCGTCAGGCGCTCACGGGCACCGGCTTCGGCTGCGGTCGTCCATTCGAGCAGATGCCGATGGCTCACCAGCACGCGAAACAACGTGCAGGCGATCGCGTCGCTCATCGACCAGGTCTGCTCGGCGAGAAAAGCGATCGACATGCAACACTTGCCGAGCGCGAGCCACAGGTCGTCCAGCCAGACGCGCAGCAGGCTGCTCAAAGTCATCTTCACGTGTGGGCGTTTCCAGCGCGGAACCAGCGCGCTTAGCGTCGGCAACAGCACCGGCAATGCGATCGTCGCTACGATGAAGGCGGTCCACAGCAGCGCGACCGAAAACGGCAAGGTCCAGCCCATCAGCAACGCGACGAATGCTGCGGGCGCCGTGAGCGTGCGGCGCAGGTTGTCCAGCATCTTCCAGCGGGCCGTAGCGTGCAGCGTCAGATCGGAGCGCCGGCGCAACCTCATGAGCCACGGCAGCAGTTGCCAGTCGCCACGTGCCCAGCGATGCTGGCGAGCCGTCGAGACGTCGTAACGGGCCGGAAACGCTTCGACCACTTCGATGTCCGAAGCAAGTCCTGCCCGCGCAAAAATCCCTTCGAAGAGGTCGTGACTCAACATGGTGTTGTCGGGCACCCGGCCAGCCAACGCGGTCTCGAAGGCATCCACGTCATAAATGCCCTTGCCGGCGTACGACCCCTCGTCGAAAAGATCCTGATAGACGTCCGATACCGCAGCGACATACGGATCGATCCCGCTCGGGCTCGACGAGACACGCTGGAACAGCGAGCCCTCTCCGCCCACCGGCAAGGACGGCGTCACACGCGGTTGCAATACGCCGTAGCCCTCGACGATTCGCTGGCTCAGCGGATCGAACACCGCGCGATTGAGCGGATGGGCCATCTTGCCGATCAGACGGCGCACGGTATCGCGCGGCAGACGGGTGTCGGCGTCGAGCGTAATGACATAGCGCACCTGCGACGGCACGACGAGCGGCTGGCCATCAACGACCACGAACGAGGTATCCAGCGCGCCACGCAGCAACCGGTTCAACTCGTGCAGCTTGCCGCGCTTGCGCTCCCAGCCCATCCATTGCGCCTCCTCGTCGTTCCACGTGCGGCGCCGATGCAGCAGGAGGAAACGCTCACCGTCCGCGGCGCCAGGGTAAAGACGATTCAACCTGGCGATGCCGTGCGCCGCGGCCTCCAGCAGGCTACCGTCGTCCTGCGCCTCGGCCGTTGGGGAGTCCGTCCAGTCGGACAGCAGCACGTAGTAAAGCTCGCCTCCGGGGCTCGCCAGATGATGAATTTCCAGCCGCTCGATCTGCGCGGTCAGCGCGGCGGTCGTGGTCAGCATCGTGGGCACGGCGACAACCGTGCGCAAGGTGGCTGGAATCCCGTTCCTCAGCGCGAGGCCCGGCAGCACGATGGCGCCGACATCGCGCATCACGCCGCGATTGACGATCGCCACCGCCACGTCGAGCGCAGGCAGCACGCCTGCCAGGCCCAGCCAGATCAACCACCGGTGATGCGGCGCCAAGCCACTCACCAGGGCCAGCACGCCGGCCAGCAGCAACGCCGCCAGCAGCACGATACGGCCAACGTATCCGCCGAGACCGGCACGGCGCGTAAAACGATGCAGCCACACGGCGGCCGGCGGTCGATAGCCGATCGCCGCCTCGAGTGCCAGGCGCCCGCCCGCCAGCAGGTAATAGCCCGGATCGCCGGCGCGGCGCAGTCCGGGCTCGGCGGCCTCCATGCCGCGTTGCGAGTCAGCTGGCGCGGCCTGAGGCGCCCGCTTGTGCGCCTCAGCCGACGCCTCCGCGGTCCGCCGGGCGCGCTCTGCGGCGGCGACGGCGCGGCGCGCGATATCTGTTTCGCTCAAGGACGAACCGCGCGCTAAGGCTTCGATCGCACCGCGATACAGATTGCGCGTCGAGAAGTCCATGTCGACGAACCCGGCATAAGTGCGCAAGACCTCGTCGACGGGGCTGATCCGTTCGAACAGTTCGGTCCAGTCGACGTCGGAGATCAGACGCATGCTGGTGATCACGTTGCGCACGGTGAGGCTCGCGGCGCCCTGCTGCTGATGCACGGCCGCGACGATCCGGTCCGCTGTGGTGTCCTGAGCGGCGAGCCGCTCGTGCAGCCATTTGACCGCTGGCGTGACGTCCGGATCCTGGTCGTGCAGCCGCTGCAGCAGTTGCACCGCGAAGGTATCGCGCAAGGCGGAACGTCCATAGTGCTCAACCAGCGCGGCGACAGCCTCGGGCGTATGGTCGCCGACGCCGAGCAG
>JBEKNG010000709.1:0-3556 GCA_049523075.1 Paraburkholderia sp. | reverse complement strand
AGGTTTTCATGGCGCAGCTCGTCGATACGGGGGAAAGAAATATCGAAGGCGCTTTCATTTACCTTGTGGCGATCGATCAATAGATGCACATGGGGTCGGGTTTAAGTCACATCGATACACATGCGTTGTGGCTCGATAGTAGCGGCCAAACCTGAAGGAAACCTTAAGCAACCGAACAACTGGGCTTCATGTGCTTTCACTGTCCCAACACGGTTAAACCTGTTAACGTGGCCATGCGTTTCGCCGCTTTAGACACACCGCTGCAGCAAACCATTTCAGCACACCATTTCAGCACATCCTTATGCGAATTCTCCTTGTCGAAGATGACGATCTGATTGGCAGCGGCGTCGAGGCTGGACTTCATCACGCAGGCTTTGCGGTCGACTGGACACAAGACGGCCGCACGGCGCAACTCGCGCTGGAAACCACCGACTACGCGCTGGTCGTGCTCGATCTCGGGCTACCCCGAATGTCCGGCACAGAACTCCTGAAGTGGCTACGGGGCTGCGGAAAGGATGTGCCCGTCCTCATACTCACGGCGAAAGGGACGGTTGCCGACAGGGTGGGGGGTCTGGAGGCGGGTGCGGACGACTACCTTGGCAAGCCTTTTGACCTGACGGAGCTCATCGCGCGCTGTCGCGCGCTTTTGCGACGTTCGCAGGGACGCAGCGTTGAAATCCTCCGATATCGCGCTCTCGCTGTCGATCCGGCTTCACAGACCGTGCTGCGCGACGATGTACGTGTTCCGCTGACCGCTCGCGAGTGGGCAGTGCTGCTTCAATTGCTGACGCACCAGGGGATTCCTCAGTCAAGATCTCGCCTCGAAGAGAGCTTGTACGGATGGCACGAGGAAGTCGAAAGCAACGCGATTGAAGTGCATATCTCCAACTTGCGGAAGAAACTGGGTGCCGACTTGATCAAGACGGTCCGTGGCATCGGCTACGTGGTGGAGAGAACGTGATGCCGAAATCGATACGCGGCCGCCTCGCGCTACTGGTGCTCGCGAGCATTACCCTCGTCTGGACGATCGCCCTCGGATGGAGTTACCTTCAGGCGACACGCGAGGTTGCAGATTGGGACGACGCGCGCCTTGTCCAGCTCGCGCAGTTCATCGTTCTACTCGACCAGAACGACCTCTCGGTCCTCTCCAGGACGCGTATCGACGGGCGTACCGAATACGCTCATCGCCCTGGCCATGCAAACGACAGCGATGGCGACAAATTGCCGCGCGAGGCCCTCTTCCAGATCCGCGATGCAAATGGACGCGTCCTCGCAAGCAGTGTGCAGCTCGTGTCCCTGGGTGCCTTCGAAGCACCAGCCGAAGCAATAACCGGCGCACGATTGATAACACTTGGCGGCCGGCCGTGGCATAGCTACGTGCTTCATGACAGTGCGTCAGGCCGTACAGTACGCGTGCTTGAGTCAACCAATATCCGCAGCGACCTGGCAACCGGCGTAGCGCGTCGTATTGCGAAGCCGATCGCTCTGGCGTTACCGCTTCTCGCGTTGCTGGTCTGGATCAGTATCGGTCACAGCCTGGCGCCTCTTCAGGCTCTCTCGAAGGCGATCCGGACAAGGGATGCCAGCAAACTTGACCCGATTGAGATAGGGCCGACTCCGATCGAAGTCAGTCCGCTTGTCGATGCGATCAATCAACTGTTGTCACGACTACGACTTTCGATCAATCACGAGCGAGCATTCACCGCAGACGCCGCACACGAACTGAAGACCCCTCTGGCCGCGATCAAGGTGCAGGCACAAGTAGCGCTCGTGGCACAGGACGTCGCCCAGCAGCAACTCGCCATGCAGCGGGTCGTACAAGGCGTCGATCGCAGCGCCCATCTCGCCGAGCAATTGCTTCTGCTCGCGCGCCTGGACGAACATCACACGATCCCTGTGCAACCTGTTGCGCTAGGTGCGCTCGCCCAGGACGCCATTGCCGCCATCGAACCCGATGCCCAACGAAAAGGCATGAGCATCACGCTCGTTGGCGATGCATCCTCCGAAGTCATCGCCGAGCCGGTGTTGATGGACATTCTGCTCGACAACCTGATCGACAATGCAATCAAGTACGGCGATGCCGGGGGACGGGTCGAGGTTTCAATCAGGCGTGACGCGCATGCTGTCATGCTGACGCTCGCGGACGACGGTCCAGGTGTGGCTGCGCAAGACATTGCGCGTCTCACCGACCGCTTCTTTCGGGTGAGGGGCAATGGTGCGAGTGGCAGCGGGCTCGGTCTGTCGATCGTCGCCCGTATCGCGGAGTGCTTTGGCGCCAGATTGGATTTTGGTACTGGTATCAGGGGTCGAGGGCTGGCAGTCCATGTCTCGTTTCCCGCGGCTGCCGTTGCCGCCGTACAGATTGCGTCAAGCACCGCAATCTAGCAGAGAGAGATTGGGCAGAGCATCGTCTGAACGACTGTTCGACCCAGCGAGGCGCGCCATACTGCCGCGCGCGTCACATGTTTTTGTCGTGCCTGGCCTGCCACCGCTTCATAAAGGCAATTTCCTCCTTCTGCGCCTTGATGATGTTCTTCGCCAGCGCCCTCATTTGCGGATCCTCGCCGTACTTGAGCTCGACTTCGGCTTGCTCCACCGCGCCTTGGTGATGCGGGATCATGTGCGCCACAAAGTCCGCGTCTGTATCACCTGTGTACCCGGGGGCATTCATATTTTTCATCATCTTCGCTGCATTGTTCTCGAAGGCCCGCGTTGATGCAGGCAGCGGACCGCCGGCTGGTGCAGGCGTCTCCATTTTTCCGGCGGGCATGCTCATCTGCCCATTTGCCATGGCACTGGCTTGCTGCGCGCTCGCGTCGAGTGCCATGCCAGACAACACAATTCCAACGTGGATGGAGAGGACAGTGAGTAATCGGTTGGTTTTCATTTGAATATGCTCTCAATGTGGGTAACTTGATCGTTTGGAGGGCGACCACGGTCCTCATCAAAGACCGGCATATTCATCATCAACCTTCCCGTCGTTGGAAGGTCAAGCGCCACGAGGAGCAGCGGTTGACACGTCGGGAATTCATGATCGGCGCAACCTGCACGCCAGCATCACCGTCAAGCCCTGTCTGCCGCGCTCACTGCTCTTTCCCGTACGCGTCGCGGACGATCTTTGTCGTAAAGGCTATACTGGGCGTACCGTAGGTACCAGGTCGCGCTACGGACTTCAAAGCAGTGGCGTGCGACTCGACTATGCTCGTTTCAGCGGCGGATGCGTCCAGGATGCATCACGCCACCACCGAACGTTTGAAAAGTGTGTCGCCAAGCCGGCGCGTGTGCCTGGCTGGCACGAGAATCATTACAGTGTCGCCGGCCAGCAGTCAGTTCGCTGAGGCACAACCGGATCAGGCAGCGTTGCCTGTTTCGACGGACTAAAAGATCCGTGGGTCAGGATAAGGGATATGTGCGATGGCCAATCAGGTGATTTTTAGCGGCGCACCGTCGCAGGCCTGCAACCTGCCAGCGCTTCTGAAGGGGAGCGCTGTCATGGCAATGATTTGCGCTATACATGTCTTCGCGTCGAACTCTTTCCCGCTTCGTTGGCATGTGC
>JBEKNG010000708.1:0-3565 GCA_049523075.1 Paraburkholderia sp. | reverse complement strand
TTGTTCGCAGATTCTGTTGAAAAGGCTGGGGACAAATCACACCCTGTTAAAAAAAGGCCCCCGCATAAGGCTTTCTGGGCAGCGTGTGGGGGAAATTTCTTTCCCTTGCGCCCTCAAACATCCATTCCCCCACGTTTCCCCACACGCTGCGGTGCGGCGAAACCTTCATCCCCTACAGAAGGACCGTCCTATATATTCGCGATGTGTCTCGTTTGAGATTCAAGCTAATGGCGACGCTTAACGCCGACTGACAAAACGAGTGACTTGTCTAAAGTCCGAACAGGTGAGTTGTCGATGCTGCGGTGCACGTCGAGTGGGCGATGTCCCTCGCGTTCCCCCACGGCACGCTAGAACTACGCCGTAGCCTGCACTCCAACCGTCACACGCGAAGTCGGGAAGCCGTTGGGTTTGTAGACTGGCGTCCCGACGAACAGGTCATAGGAGATACCGACGAAGCGGGACGGCAAACCACCGCGGATGCCGATCACCGCGCCCGTCAGTTGTGTTCCGGCCACAAAAGTCGTGTTCGGCCCGAAGACACGGCCGTAATCGATACCTGCGTACAGCGCCTGTCCCGTCTGGCCGATGGGCCATTGCAGCTCGTTGCGCCAATAAAAACCTTTCTCTGCCGCCAGCATGGTTTCGCCGTCGAAATCGGGCACCGTGTAGCGGCTGCCGATAGTCAGGTCGTCCAGATAGAACAACGTGTCGTTGGTGAATTGCGCGTGAACGGTCGCCACATAGCGAAAGCCCTGTTGCGCGATGGCAAACGGCACCGACAGGTTCGCGTCCAGCACGGCCATGTGATAACGGTACGTCGGGCCATCAGGATTCGGATCAGGCGTCGCGCCCAGTCCGCCGATGCCCTGGCGGTACGCAAGCGTGCCGTCGAACTGCGATGCTCCAAAATAATGCCGGTCAGTCAGGCCCGCTTCAATGAAAGTGTTGTTACGCCGCTGCTGCGGAATGTCGGTGTCGTCAATGAAGCTCTCGCCGAAGCGCTTCGATAGCTGGAACTCCACGCCGAATACGTCGCTCTGGCTGCGACTCAGTACGCGCGCGAGCCTCAGTGCGGCTGTCTGCGAGTTACCGCTGGACACGAACGTCTGGTTCCTGTCGGGGTTGACCGTCGTGAACCAGCTTGACGGTGGTTTGCAGGGCTATTCGACCGGCGTGCGCAAGACGACGGATGCCCAGCAGGCGACGGAGGTGACGAACAACGGCAGCATGATCGGCTCCCCCTCGAACCGGTAGCGATAGCGGAAGTGGACGTAGGCCGTGTGGCCAACAACTAAGTTGTTGAATTCAAATGGAACAGATGTTTGTGGACCTCGTGCGACGCGGGATCCATTTATCCACAGCTTTCGTTCATAAGGATGTGGATAACTTGCGGGAAAATACGACAAGTGATTGAAACGCTTGAAGTTACAACCCGCGAGTCAGGCGTGTGCAGACTTCGACCTGGGCGCCGACAAACACGCTGCGTTCCGGTCGACAGGGTGATGCGCGAGCGCCGGCGCGCCCTCACCGACAATCGGCAAAGTTGAATGCAATGCGCGCTCGCGATCGCACCTTTTCGTCACGCCCCTCAGCTCCCGAATATTCTCACTTTTGCGGCATGTTGCTCGTTATTCTGCATTCCCAGGTAAGCCGTCCTGTATGAGGGCACAATTGTCGACGAGCCCTGATCCACACTTTGCTTCGAGTTGCCTCGACGCCCGCTCCAACTCCCGAACATCCTCACCCTTCGTCGATCCGGCGTGACAAAAGGAGGATGTTGCTCTGCCTGCGGACAAGATCCGCGCAGAAGGGCTCGGCAGCCAGGACCCGGTGACGCAATGCGGAAGCATGGACAACGCGAACCTGGTCCGCTGCCTTCAACCGGATCGTCGTGTGGAAATCGTGACGTACGTGCGCGGCTAGACGCGCGAAGGATCGGATTGGGCATCAAGAGCAGAACGCCTGGAAACGCTCACCTCGTGGATACCAGATCCTGGAAATCCTCACCTCGCGGATGCCAGATCCTGGAAGTCCTCACTATCCCGAATCCTCTCACCTTGAGTGGAGTCCGAAGACTATCCAACCGGTGTACCGCCTCTCTCGCCTCGCCATTCGCGGGGCATTTGCACAGAGTCGCGCGCGCGTACAGTCTCGCAGCGAAGAAAAAAGCCATCTCACGCCACGCTCAAGGTATAACCCAACACCAATCCCCTTTCATGCAATAAACTTCGGCTTTTCGCGAATGCGCGGTGAATAGCACTCCGCCCATTTCGTCGGCTTATTTCGCATTGTAGAAGTCCGCTGCGCCCAGCCAGCGATTCATTTAAGAGTAGAAGCAGGATGACCGAGCCTATCTCGCGGGTGCCACTCGGATTGGAAGCGACGCCGCCACGTCGCTGGCCCGTCACGGGCCACCCCAAGGCGCTAAAGCTAACCACCGCGTGGCACTCGGCCGCGTTGGCCGGTTGCGCGATCGCGCCGTCCACGTGGCCGTGGTGGCTCGCGGGTACCGCCGTCAATCACGCTGCGGTCACCCTCGCGGGACTATGGCCGCGCTCGTCGGTGCTCGGACCGAACTGGACCCGCTTACCGGCAGTCACCGGCAACGCGAACTGCATCGCGTTGACGATCGATGACGGTCCGGACCCCGTCGTTACCCCGCGGGTACTCGACCTGCTTGATCACTACGGCATTCGCGCAACCTTTTTCTGCATCGGCGAGCGCGCCCGCCGTTATCCGTCGCTCACCCGCGAGATCGTGGCGCGCGGTCACGCGGTCGAAAACCATTCGCAGACCCACCGCCACACGTTTTCGGTTAAAGCACCGGACGCGTTGGCCCGGGAAGTGGGGACGGCACAGCACACGTTGACCGAGCTCACCGGCCAACGCCCGGTGTTCTTTCGTGCGCCGGCCGGGTTACGCAACGTCCTTCTGGAACCCGTGCTGCAAGACCTCGACCTGAGGCTGGTGGCCTGGACAAAACGCGGATTCGATACGCGCGAAGCGAATCCGGAGCGAGTAAAGCAACGTTTGCTTCACAATCTGGCGGCCCGCGACATCCTGCTGGTACACGACGGCAATGCCGCCACTACCGCGAATGGCCAGGCGGTACTCCTCGCCGTATTGCCCCGCGTGTTTGGGGCAGCCAGACATCAGGGGCTGCGCTTCATCACATTACGCCAGGCTTTCGTTGATGAGTGAAAATCGGGCACGATCCCGCCTCAAAAATGATTTGATTCATACTGCGCGTTAAACATTCTGAGTGTCGGCGTGTTATTGGGATTATTTCCATTCCCGGCACTATATAATTCGCGCCGGAAGCCGTTAAAGTACCGGTAACAAGCTGCAGGTCCTCTGCGCATCGTCAGGGACCGTAACGAGTTGAGTTTTAACGAATATTAATACCTGGTTCGAGCGGGTAAACCTGAAGCAGTTGCAATCCTCAATATAAGACCATCGAGATGCCCGATTTGCGCTGGACCATGCCGGTTGCCCACTGGTCTTTCTGGTCGGCTACCTCCGCGACGCTGCCCGATGCCGGCTTTATTGAGCCGATGGTACGTCG
>JBEKNG010000707.1:0-3578 GCA_049523075.1 Paraburkholderia sp. | reverse complement strand
CTCCCTCGCCGATTCTTCACTCCGAGCCCGCCGCAAACACACGGTTTGCTGAGCGTAGCGCTCACCAGGTGACCGAAGGAGTCTGCGATGAACGCCCATACCGACCTGATCGACCGCTATTTCGCCGCGTGGAACGAAACCGACACGGCGAGCCGTCGTGAACTGATCGCCGAGACCTGGACCGCAGACGCGGCGTATCTCGACCCGTTGCTTTCGGGCGACGGGCACGACGGGATCGACGCGATGATCCACGCGGTCCACCAACGTTTCCCCGGCCACACTTTCCGCCGCACGACGGAGGTGGACGGCTTCGCTAACCGTCTGCGCTTTTCGTGGGAACTGGCTTCAGCTGACGGCACGCCGATCGTCAAAGGTTTGGATTTTGGTGTCGTCGATACGAGCGGACGCCTGCAGGCCGTGACCGGCTTCCTCGACGCCATGCCAGGCGCTGCCTGACCCCTCCCATCACTGAGGCCCCGGCCTTCCCGCCTTCATGGAGACGATCATGCACGAGCCTCGTGCCGCTGGTTTTGCTGTGACACTCGCATTCGCACGGGTGTTCGGCGCCTTCGACGCAGCCAGCACCGCCATTGCCGGTTTCGCGCTGTTGGCTGGCACACGGGCATTCACCTTCACCGCGCTGCTTGCATGGCGTGAGCCGGTGCTGGGCGGCGCGGGGCTCGTGCTGCTCGGGCTGGTAGGCTGGCTGCGCTGGTGCTGCCGCAACAACAGTTGGACAGGCGGGCCACCGTCAGGTGAAAGCTGTCCTGATGCGGACGCCATATAGCTAAGTCGTGGTGGACCTGTTCAGCGATCCAGGAGCAGGGGCGCCCTCAGTGTCCACGATTGGTGAAGGACTACTAAGAGAATGCATGTTTGGCCTGGAAAAATAGGCGGCAAGTCCGCGATTTTCGGGCTCATCTTTTCATCGAAGCAGTACCACGGATTGAAGAGTCGGGTGTCGACGACAGGTGGATGCACTGCAAGGTCAACGAAGAGCCGCTTGGGAGATAACCGGAACCCTTCCGGCGTCCAGGCCGTTGGCGTCACTCGCCGGGTTGTTGTGAACATCGAATAGGGCTATTGTGCTCGGAAAGGGTGTGCGTGGCCGGACGCAGGTATACAGCCTCGATCCGCAATCGCGTGCCTTCGCGAAGCAGCTCATCCTGACAGGCAATTGTGCAATGCTGCCGGCATGTCAGCCTTTGGTGGCGCTTAGCCAGACTGACTGATGGAACGAACATAAAACAGAGGGGGACCTAATGGTACGGGGTAGTGTAGTGACGTTAACTGCCGTAGCGCTTTTTGTGCTCGGCGGCTGCGGGAACAAGGATGGCGACCAATTCGTCGGCAAATGGCACAGCACCAAAACCAGCCAGAGCGTCGAAATCACGAGGAACGACGACGGGTTTATCATCATCAATACCACGGGCGGTGGCATGAAAGGAGCGGTGATTGCGGCCGCTTACCGCAACGGCGCGCTGCAGGTCAACACGGGCGGCGGGACGGAAAGCATCGCCTATGACAAGCAACACGACCTGATCGTATTGCCGACCATGACGGGAGCAACGCCGTTCAGCCGGGTGAAGTGAGATTTTGCGGCCGACGGTCGCTTTGTAAGGCACCTGCTAACATGAGAGTCTTCGGGCCGGACCATGGGACCATGGCTCCGGCCGCGCAGCTCCGCCGTTACCGTTGAATTCGCCATGTCGCTGATTAGCCTGCTTGATCCGTGGGAGCCGTCGTTCACGCTCGTCGCCGTTTTCGTCGCCGTTGCGGTGCTGTTTGCGCGCGGTTCGCACCGCATCCGCATCAGCATTGCCCGGCGGGCGGCATTCTGGATCGGGCTTGGGCTGTTCTATATCGCGCTCCATACCCGGCTCGATTACTACGCCGAGCACCAGTTCTTCGTCCATCGGCTCCAGCATCTGGTGCTGCACCACCTTGCGCCACTAATCCTGATGGCCGCCTATCCGGGCAGTGCGTTGCGAGCCGGCTTGCCGTTGCGCTGGCGCAGCGCGTTGCGCCGCTGGCAGCGCACGAGGCCTGCGCGTATCGCAGCGGCCGTCGTGCTGAACCCGGCCTTTATCTCAGTGGCCTTCGTCGTGTCGGTGGTGTTCTGGCTGATTCCGTCCGTCCAGTTCGTGGCGATGCTCGACTGGCGCATCTACACGTTCATGAACTGGTCCGTGGCGGTGAGCGGGCTGCTGTACTGGTGGATGCTGCTCGACCATCGTCCCAGCCCGCCGAGCCGCACCCGGCCGGGCCTGCGGGTGCTCTCGCCGGTGATCACGATGACGCCGCAAATTCTGGTGGGTGCAGTCATCACCTTTTCCTCGCAAGACCTTTATCCGATCTTCAGCTTGTGCGGCCGTGCGTTCACGTCGGTGCCGCCCGCGCTGGATCAAAGCCTCGGTGGCCTGATCATGTGGGTGCCGGCCGGCGTACTCGAAGCGATCGGCGCGATGATGGCGCTGCGCCATGTGATGCGCCTGTCCACCTTGCCGTCCCGCGTTCCGCCAAAAGCGAAACGGGGCGCGACCCGGGGCGATGCCGGCACGCCCACGGCCAAGGCTGCAAGCTAACAGCTGAGCCGTCGTTTAACGGGTCGTGCCGGATATCGTCAACTGAGGAAGGGGATGCTGTGCTTGCAGAACGATGCGATGTTGCAGTAGTGGGATTGGGTGCGATGGGCGCGGCGACGCTTTACCAACTCGCGAAAGCCGGGGTGAAAGCGGTGGGCATAGACCGGTTCGCTCCGCCGCATGATCAAGGATCGAGTCACGGCGATACCCGCATCACCCGGCTGGCGGTTGGGGAGGGGGCCGCTTACGTGCCGCTGGTGCGCAGGTCCCATCAGATCTGGCGGGAGCTGGAAGCGCAGAGCGGTGCAGCGTTGTTCGAACAATGCGGCGTGCTCGTCATGAGTTCGAGCGCGACCACCGCATCGCTTCACGGTGCGGCTGATTTCGTTGCGCAAACCATCGAGCTGGCGCGTACCTATGGCATTGCCCACGAGATTCTGACGTCGTCACAGATCCGTGTGCGTTTCCCTCAATTCGGCCCGATCCGCGATGGCGCGGTGGGATACTTCGAACCCGAAGGCGGCTTTGTGCGGCCGGAGCACTGCATCGCCGCGCAACTGGCGGCCGCGCAAGCCCTAGGGGCTACGCTGATTACGGGTATGACCGTTTCCGCTCTGGAATCGGCTGGCGGTGTGGTTCGGATCAAAGCCGGCAACCGGACGCTGATCGCCGACAAAGTCATCGTCTGCGCCGGGATGTGGTCCGCCAACCTGTTGGGCGAGCCGTTTAGCACGTTGCTGAAGGTCTGCAGGCAAAAGCTATTCTGGTTCAAGCTTGCCGAGCCGGTGATTTTCCCTGAAATGTCGCCGAGCTTCATTCTCGTTCACGGTCCACGGGAAGCCGACAGCTGTTATGGCTTTCCGCCTGTTCCCGGCGAAGGCAGCATGAAGATCGCGACCGAGCACTATGTGCCGCTGCAGTCGATCGACGCGCTCGATCGCACGGTCTCCGCAGCCGAGGTGCACGAGATGTATCGAACGCAAGTGGCGGGCA
>JBEKNG010000706.1:0-3581 GCA_049523075.1 Paraburkholderia sp. | reverse complement strand
CCCGTCGCATTGATCAATGCAATGCCGGCGGCCGCACCAGTACCACCAAGAAAAGACGTGGGCAATGCCCAGAACATAGGTAAGGCGGTAATCACACCTGAAGCGGCAAGCGTCAGGCCAAGCAATGCGATAAGCGTATTGCTGCCTGCATACGCGCACAACACGAACCCCGCTGCCGCCACGCACTGCGGCAACACGACGTGCCAGCGGCGTTCACGCGTGCGGTCCGCATGGCGGCCGACTGCGATCATCGTGATCAAGGCGGCAAGATAAGGCACGACGGTGAGCAGACCAATGGTGAAGGCGTCCGTGATTCCCGAACCCTTGATGATGGTCGGTTGCCAGAAGCCAACGGCATAAGAGCCCATCACGATACCGAAGAGAATCGCGCACAAGGTCCAGACTCGGAGCGACGTGAAGACGTCACGTATGGAACCGTGGCTTTTGGTGCGTGCTTCCGCATCGATTTCCGCTGCAATGAAGTCGCGATCCTGAACCGGCAGCCACTTTGCGTCCTTCACGCGGTCGTCGAGGAACCAGAAGACGACGGCTGCCAGGATCAGTGCGGGAATCGCCTCCAGAACGAACAACCACTGCCAGCCGGCAAACCCCGCGTGCCCCGCCAGGTGCTGCATGATGAAGCCCGACATCGGGCCGCCGACAATGCCCGCCACCGGATTGCCTGCCATCAGGAAAGCGACCATCTTGCCGCGCCGGTGTGCTGGGAACCAGTACGTCAGATACAGCACCAGCCCCGGGAAAAAACCCGCTTCGGCCACGCCCAGAAAGAAGCGCAATACGTAGAACATCGCGGGCGTGGTGACCCATGCGGTAGCGGCCGAGAGCACGGCCCACGTGAGCATGATCCGGGCAATCCAGCGGCGCGCCCCGAGCCGGTGCAACAGCAGGTTGCTCGGCACCTCGAAGAAGAAGTACCCAACGAAAAAAATGCCGGCGCCGAAGCCGTACATGGCCTCGCTGAAGTTCAGGTCGCTGAGCATCTGGAGCTTGGCGAAGCCCACGTTGACCCGATCCAGATACGCCACCACGTAGCAGACGAACAGCAAGGGCATGAAGCGCCAGACGACACGCGTGTAGATCGAATTGCTTGCCGCGCTATCAGGGATTCGTATTGCAGGGGTTTGCGTACTCAAGGACGGTCTCCACTATTTTGTCCAACTGGCTAGCGGGCGGCGGTTTTACTTATCGGTGTAAATGGCCGTTCGCCCGCGCGATGCGCTGAGCAGTTGCGGACTCAACTCATGATGCCGATCTGCCAGGGTACGAATTCGTGGTCGCCTAGTCCGAGCATTTCGCTCTTGGTGCGCTCGCCCGACGCGGCGGCGAGAATAGCGTCGAAAATTTTCTGGCCCGTGCTCCGGATCGACGCAACGCCATCCAGGATCCCGCCGCAGTTCAGGTCCATGTCTTCAGTGAGCCGGTTGTACATCGGCGTATTGGTGGCGAGCTTCAGCGACGGCACAGGCTTGGCGCCGAACATCGAACCGCGGCCCGTGGTGAAAGCAATCAGATTCGCGCCGCCAGCAATCTGACCGGTCGCCGAGACGGGATCGAAACCGGGTGTGTCCATGAAAACGAGTCCCGATTGCTTCACCAGCTCAGCGTATCGATACACTTCCATCAGCGGCCCAGTGCCACCCTTCATCGCGGATCCAATCGACTTTTCGAAGATGTTCGCGAGGCCGCCCACCTGATTGCCTGGGCTGACCTGGCCGTTGATCTGAACGTCCCGGCCGACCGAATACTCGTCTTTCCACCAGCGGATCCGCTCAACCAGCTTTTCGCCGACTTCGCGGCTGACTGCGCGGCGCGTGAGCGTATGTTCCACGCCGTAGATTTCGGGCGTTTCGGAGAGAATGGCCGTGCCACCATGACGGACCAGCAAGTCCATCGCCGCGCCGAGCGAAGGATTGGCGGTGATCGACGAGAAGCCGTCCGAGCCGCCGCATTGCAGGCCGATCTTCAGGTGGCTCGCGGGCACCGTCGTGCGCTTCACGCGATTGGCGTCGGGCAGCAGCGCCTTGACCGCAGCCACGCCGGCCTCGATGGTGCGACGGGTGCCGCCATTCTCCTGCATGATGAATGTGTGCAGCCGCGAATCGACCTTCAGGCCTTCCTGATCCATCAGTCCGGCCAGTTGATTGCGCTCGCATCCCAGCCCGACAATCAACGCCGCGGCGAGATTGGGATGGCGCGCGTAACCCGCCATGGTCCGGCGCAGCAGCGCCATCGGCTCGCCGCTCATCTCCATGCCGCAACCGATCGAGTGCGTGAACGCGACCACGCCGTCTACGTTCGGGTAGTCCGCGAGCCGTTCCGGCGTGAACCATTCGGCGATCCGGTGCGCGACCGTGGCCGAACAATTGACTGTCGACAACACGCCGATGTAGTTGCGCGTGGCAACCTCGCCGTTGTCCCGTACGATGCCCTGGAACGTGGCGCGCTCCGCTTCGGGAATCATCTCCGCAGGCTGGTAGTCCGCGCCAAATGCATAGTCCCGGTCGAACTCGCGAAACTCCACGTTATGGCTATGCACCATCGTGCCCGGCGCAATATCCGTCGCGGCGAAACCGATCACCACGTTGTATTTGCGAACCGGCTCGCCCTTTTTAATGGGCCTCGCTGCGATCTTGTAGCCCGCGGTCACCTGGCTGCGAGCAACAAAATCTTCCGATGGAACCGGCGTACCGATTGCCACGTCGATGCGCGCAATGACTACGTTGTCGGCGGGATGCAAGCGGATCACTGGCCCGCTTACGTTTTTGCTCACTGTCTCAGTCATCAGACATTACCTTCCAAAAATTTTGCGCTCGGCGGTTAAAAAAGGACCGAACCGAGTAATCGCTTTCTTTAAAAGCTACTGCGACCCATGCCTCGCCGCTTGACTCCTGTGAATTTGAGCCATCTTATGGCACTTCGTTCGTGATTTCAATAGAAAGCGCTTACTTGCCCTCGTCATATCGTCTATCGTGTCGCGCCATAGGTGGAAACACCGGTGCCCGAACAGACGGTCCGGCCCGAACGGCGCAATACGCGCCGATCTGGACGTCAGTGGGTGATGCGTTGGGCTGTGGCGATGACGACCCAAATGGCGTCATACCGGGGAAATGAGTGTCGGCGTGGGATTGCGGCCGACTGGAGAAAGCGTCGGCTGCGTATGCTGCACAAAGACGTACGCGCGCCGGCAATCATTGCCGGCGCGTAGCGGCGCCCCTAGCTGTTGCGAGGGCGCGCCGTCGTACCGCGCACGATCAGGTCGGTCGGCACGATGTATTGCGAACTGACGGGCCGCCCTTCGATCCGTGCGAGCAGATACTCAGCACTGCGCGCGCCGATTTCATCGGCGGCGAGCCGCATGGTCGTAAGTGGTGGCGAAGTAAAGCTGGAAAATTCAATGTCGTTGATGCCCGCGATCGACAGCTCGCCCGGCACGTCGATACCCGCCTCGCGCGCCTCCGCCAGCGCACCGATTGCCAACAGATCGGTGCCGCAGATCACGGCCGTCGGACGCTCGGGGCCGTTCATCAGCGCCTTCATCGCCATCTTCCCTTCAATGATCT
>JBEKNG010000705.1:0-3583 GCA_049523075.1 Paraburkholderia sp. | reverse complement strand
CGAAGAAGTTGCGATACCAGATGCCGATCATCCCCATCAACACTGGCAGGTTGCGTTCGAGCGGCGCGGTGCGGAAGTGGTGATCCATTTCGTTCGCGCCGGCGAGCAGTTCGTCGAACTGCTTTGGCCCGATCGCGATCATGATCGACAGGCCAACCGCCGACCACAGCGAATAGCGGCCGCCCACCCAATCCCACATCTCGAAGACGTTCTCTTTGGCAATGCCGAACTTGACGACCTCGGCCGGATTGGCCGATACGCCGACGAAGTGTTTTGCCAGCGCGCTTTCCGGACAGCCTTTCTCAATGAACCAGTCGCGCAGCGAGCGCGCGTTAGTCATCGTTTCGAGCGTCGTGAAGGTCTTGGAGACGATGATGGCGAGCGTCTCTTCCGGATTGATCTCCTGAAGGACACGGTACAGATCGGCGCCGTCGACGTTCGACACGAAGTAGCTCTTGATCTCCGGCGTGGCCAGGTGGTGCAGGGAATGCACCACCATCTTGGGGCCGAGATCCGAGCCGCCGATGCCGATGTTCACCACATAGCGAATCCGCTTGCCGGTGTAGCCGGTCCACTCGCCGCTGCGTACCTGGTCGGAAAACGCCGCCATCTTGGCGCGTTCGGCTGTGACCTCGGCGTGGAATGGCGCATTCGGATCGCTCGCGCGCAACGCGGTGTGCAAGACGGCGCGGCCTTCAGTCGGATTAACGATTTCGCCGGCGAACATCGCGTCGCGGCGTTTTTCGACCCCGGCTTCACGGGCCACCTGCACGAGCAGCTTGAGGGTTTCGTCGGTGATGCGATGCTTGGAGAAATCGGCCGCGACACCGCCGCCGGCAAACGCGAAGCGTTCGGCACGGGTAGGAGCGGGATCGTTCGCGGGGGCAAACCAGTCGCGCATGTGCGCATCGCGAATCTGTTCGTAATGGGCTTGCAGCGAGGACCAGGCGGGGAGCGAGTTCAACGTCATGGGATCGTCCGTCTAACGTAGGGGCACGAGTGAAAGGCAGTGCGCAAAGCGCGGCCGCGGGGATGCTCTGGCGCGCTGTCGGACTTCGGGTTCGCAACGGTTCCCGGCCGGTCAGCGCAGGCATTCAGTATAGCGGCCTTGGCGGGAAGCGGGCAGGGACTTGGGCCGTGTGTCCAGATAGCGGGATGGTGCGCGGCTCAAGTGAGCTCCAGAGGGGCTCAAAGCAGCGGACAAGCAGCGGGCAAGTGGCGCACAAACAGCGCACAAACAGCGCACAAACAGCGCTCAGGTTGGATAAAACGTCCGGTTCAGCAGCTTGCGAACCATCGGCGCCAGCTCGCCAGCCGTAAGACCGGCAGGTCCGTCTCCTTGAGCCGTCAGCGTGTCGGCGGCGAGCCCATGCAAATAGACGCCCGCCAACGCCGCCTCGTAAGGCGGCAAGCGCTGCGTCAGCAAGGCGCCAATGATGCCGCCGAGCACGTCCCCCGTGCCGCCCGTGGCGAGCGCGGCGTTGCCGGTCGGATTGACGGCAAACCGGCCGTCCGGCGCAGCGACGACGGTGCCGGTTCCCTTCAGCACGATCACGCTGGCAAAACGCGCCGTCAGCGCACGCGCCGCGGCCAGCCGGTCGCGCTGCACGGTGCGCGCGTCGCTGCCGAGCAGCCGCGCCGCTTCGAGCGGATGCGGTGTGAGCACGCACGGGTCGCCCTGCGCACCACGTGCGGCGACCCTGGTGGCAAGCGAGGCATCTGCGGCCAGCAGGTTCAACGCGTCGGCGTCGAGGAGCTTGGGGACGTCGAGCGCCAGCACGTCGTTGAGCACCTGAGTGGCGCGCTCGCGGTTGCCCATGCCGCAGCCGATCGCGAGCGCGTCCATCTTGTCGAGCGGCAGATCGTCGACGGGATGCAGCATCAGTTCGGGATGCGGCGGATCGTAGGGCGGGGCGCCTGCGCCGAGCAGCGCAACATGGACTTTTCCTGCGCCGGTATAGAGCGCCGCGCGGGCGGCAAGGATCGGCGCGCCGCACATACCGGTGTCGCCGCCGACCACCGCGAGGCTGCCAAACGAGCCTTTGTTGGTCGAGAAATCGCGCGCCGGCAAGAAGGAGGCGAAGAGTGCCGGTGCGTTCAGTTGCACAGCCGTGCGGGCGGTGCTCGCCACGCGCTCTACGCCGATCGGCGCAACCGTCAACGTGCCCGCGAGATCGCGTCCCGAGGCCATGAAGAGACCCGGTTTCGCGCCGATGAAAGTAATGGTGTGCGTGGCGCGCACGCTGATGCCCGTCCCGACTACATTGCCTGTATCGCTGTCGAGGCCGCTTGGCACGTCGAGCGCCAGTACCCGGCCTTGCTGTTTCGCGCGTTGCGACAGCTGTTGCGCGAGAGTCGCGAAGACGCCTTCGAGCGGCCGCGTAAGACCGATCCCGAACATGCCGTCGACCAGCCAGCCATAACGCTCGAACGACGCGGGCGAGGTGGCCGTGATCGCTACGCCGGCGGCGCGTGCTTCGGCGAGCGCCCAGCGGGCGTCGTCCGGTTTCACATCGACGGGCATGCAGACATCCACCGCGATTCCCGCGCGCTGCAATTCGGTGGCGAGGACCAGCGCGTCCCCACCGTTGTTGCCGGGGCCTGCGGCGATCCAGACCGCGGCAGGAGCCGCGGCTACGTTGTCTGCGGCGATCTGTTCGCGCAAAAAGCGGGCGGCGGCGTGGCCGGCACGCGCCATCAGCGTATGCGGCGGCAAGCCGGCCATGGCGTCGGCTTCGATGGCGCGCAACTCGGCGAGGGACAGGAGCGCGAGCGGGCGGTCGTGCGGGTTCACCAAGGTCGGCGTTTCGGGGGCGAGGGAAGATGCAACGGACGCGGCGGATGCGACATGAGTCGCAGGTGTGGCTTCGGTCATGGCAGTCTCGAGCGGTGTCCCCGCAGGGTATGGAACTGTCATGGTAGTTTGAATGTGCGCGGGCCTGTGGAATTGTGCGGGGGCAGTCCTGCCGCTAACCCACATGGTCGTGCTTCTTGGTGAGGTCGCGCCGGCGCGAAGCGCACCTAGCACCTAGCACAGGCAGTCGCGCACAGCCAATCGAGCTGCGGCGGTTCACCGCTTTGTGTCACGCATCCAGGGAAGGGATGACGCGGCCCCAGCCCCCTCAGCCCGCCTCAGCGCCCGAACCGCTCCGGCCGCAACGCGGCGAGCGTTTCCGCCGGCAGTGCCGGCGTGACGCCACCGATCAGGTCCGCCACCAGTTTGGCCGCCCCGCAAGCGAGCCCCCAGCCGGCCGGCCCATGTCCGGCATTGACGAACAGGCGCGGATGCAGCGCATTGCCGACGAGCGGCAAGCCATCCGGCGACAGCAGCTTGAGCCCGTCCCAGGATAGTGCCGCCGAGATCTTGGCGGCGCCCGGAATCCAATCGTGTGTGGCCTGGCCGAGCAACGCCAGCGCATCCTTCGTGACCGCTTCGGAGAGCGGCTTGTCGACCTGGTTGGCGCCTTGCAGCACGGCGCCGCCGGCGATGCGCAGCCGGTGGTTCATGCGGGTGATGGTGATGCGCTTGACCGCATCGACGATCGCCACATGCGGCACGCATTCCTCATGGGCAATCGGCGCG
>JBEKNG010000704.1:0-3593 GCA_049523075.1 Paraburkholderia sp. | reverse complement strand
CACGGCAGATCCTGCACGATGTGAGCTTCACGATACCCGCCGGCACCACGACCGCCGTGGTCGGCCACAGCGGCTCCGGCAAGTCGACGCTCGCGCGCCTGATGTTCCGCTTCTACGATCTGGAGCGGGGAGCGGGCGGTGCAATTACGATCGACGGCCAGGATATCCGCGACGTGACGCAGGATTCGCTGCGGGCTTCGATCGGCATCGTGCCGCAGGATACGGTGCTGTTCAACGACTCGATCTATTACAACATCGCCTATGGCCGCCCGTCCGCGACACGCGACGAGGTGATCGCGGCCGCCCGCGCCGCGCACATTCACGACTTCATCGAAGGGTTGCCGAAGGGTTACGACACGTCGGTCGGCGAGCGCGGACTGAAGTTGTCCGGTGGTGAGAAGCAGCGCGTGGCGATTGCCCGCACCATCCTGAAGAACCCGCCGATTCTGCTGTTCGATGAAGCGACTTCCGCACTCGATTCACGTTCCGAACGCGCGATCCAGCATGAACTCGATCAGATCGCCCGCGAGCGAACCACGCTGATCATTGCGCACCGTCTGTCGACCGTGGTGCATGCGCAGCAGATCATCGTGATGGACAAAGGGCGCATCGTCGAACGCGGCACCCATGCGGAGCTGGTCCGTGCCGGTGGCTTGTTCTCGCAGATGTGGGCGCTGCAGCAGCAACGTGCTGCGCAAGGTGAGGATGCACCGGAGGGGGTGGTGGCGCACGAGGACGGGCGCTAGGCCGCTACGATTTCGCAGCAGCAAGCCTCAGCCGCTCATCCAGTGCCTGCAACTGTGCGACCGTGCCGACGTTGTCCCACGGCCCGTCGTACAACTCACCGCTTGCCAGTCCACGCGCGATGGTTTCCCGATAATAAGGCGTGAGCGCGCGTCGCGTGCCGCGCGGCAAGGCGCGGAACATACGGGTGTCGTAGAGCGCAATGCTGCCGAAGGTCAGGCGCGGCTCCGCGTCGCCCGACACGATGCCATCCACCAGGCCGAAATCGCCCGCGGGATGAAACGGTGGATTCGGCACCATCACCAGATGCATGCCCGGTCCCGCCTGCGAGGCGAGCCGCCCGGCGCGGGCATGAAGCGACGTGTAATCGAAATCGGTGTACACATCACCGGCCACACCAAGAAAGATCTCGCCCGCAGCACCGTCTTCCAGCAGCGGTAGCGCCTGCGCAATCCCGCCGGCCGTCTCCAGCGCCTCCTGCTCCGGTGAATAGCGTAGTTGCACGCCCCAGCACGAGCCGTCGCCGAGGGCCGCTTCAAGGCGCTCGCCGAGCCACGCATGATTGATCACGATGGTCCGAAACCCGGCTTGCGCGAGCCTTTCGATCTGCCACACGATCAGCGGCTTGCCACCGGCTTCGAGCAGCGGCTTCGGCGTATGGTCCGTCAGCGGACGCATGCGTTCACCGCGCCCGGCGGCAAAAATCATCGCTTTGGTAAGAGGCTTCGTCATCGTCGGTAACGGGTAACGCTCAGAAGGTGTAGCCGACTTCGTTGGCACGGCCTTCCAGCTCGTCGAGCAGCTTCGCGAACGGCCCCAGCGGCCGGTAACGCCCGGCGACCTTGCGCGCGTAACCGATGAAGCGCGGCAGGTCTTTCATGTAATGCGGCTTGTGGTCCCGGTAGTTGATCCGACAGAACAGGCCCAGTACCTTGATATGCCGCTGCAGGCCCATCCATTCGAGTTGCCGGTAGAACTCGCCGAAATCGGCATCGATCGGCAGGCCGGCCTTTTTCGCGCGCTCCCAGTAGTAGACGAAGCAGTCGAGCTCGAACTCTTCGTCCCAGCTCAGAAAGGCATCGCGCAACAGCGAGGCGACGTCATACGTGATGGGCCCATAGACTGCATCCTGAAAGTCGAGCACGCCGGGGTTCGCCGGGTTGGGCTCGGGCATCAACATCAGGTTGCGCGGCATGAAATCGCGCAGCATGAAGACCTGCGGCTGGGCCCGTGCGCTAGCGACGAGCAGCGCAAAGGTGCGGTCGAGCAGCCCGCGGGTCTTCTCGTCCACCTCGCGGCCCAGATGGCGTCCGATGAACCACTCCGGCAGCAACTCCATTTCCCGGCGCAGGAAAGCTTCGTCGAAGGGCGGCAGCACGTCCGGCTTTGAGGCGAGCTGCCAGCGGATCAGTGCATCGAGCGCGTCGCGCATCAAGCCGCGCGCGTTGTCCGGATTCAGCGCGTTGAGGTAAGCCGTGGTGCCCAGATCGGTGACGAGCATGAAGCCGGCCTCGAAGTCGACCTCCAGCACTCGCGGCACATTCACGCCAGCGGCGCTCAGCAACTTCGCAATCTGCGCAAATTCGCGACACTTTTCTGGCGGGGGAGCGTCGACGGCAATCAGCGTCGTGACGCGGGCCCCTTCCGCTTCCTTACCTGCGAGGCGGAAATAACGGCGGAAACTGGCGTCGCTTGAAGCGGGGACCAGCGTCGCAAGGTCGAGCGCATAACGGTTCGCGTGATTATGCAGCCAGGCGGCGAGCAGTTGCAGGCGGGTATCGGGGGCGTGGGAGGCAGGAGGCAGCGTCATGAAAACCGGAAGGCAAATTCTGAGGGGCAACGTCTTGCCATATAATACCCCACGACTTTTTTGACACGACGCACGCCAGCTTTCGCTCATCCCGCTCCACCGCCCGCCTCATTGTTCGACCGGTTGTGAATTTTGATTGATGGGTCGCTGACCATCACGGTCAGGCTGCTCAGGCGGAGGATCGTAGTTGCAGGAGCCGGCGGTCGGGCCAATTCGCCAAACGATACATGCCGCCAAGACAGCTTTCCCAAACGACCCCCTCTCGTGGCGGCGTGCCCCGTAGAAGGCGGCTCGTCGCGGCATTGATTGCCGTGCCGGGCCTGATGCCCGCGCTCGCGTACGCCCAGTTGTCGGGCGACGCCGCGCAGGCGCAGCCTATCGATGCGCCCTGGGGCATGCGGCTTGACCCGCAGCTCCAGGAGCACCCGTTGAAGCCGGACCAGAAGTCGGCGACCTTCGTGCTCGGCGACAAGACGGCCGGCACGTCGGATCAGGATCTCGCCGCCAAGGGTTCTGCCGAAGTGCGCCGTCCGACCTTCACGATCAAGGGCGACGCGCTGCACTACGATCAAGACACCGATATGGTCGACGCGTACGGCAAGGTGGTCGTCATCAACGACGGCGCCACCTTCCAGGGGCCGGAAGCCCATATGCAGGTGGATTCGAGCGAGGGCTACATGACCGCGCCGAAGTATCACTTCAACATGACGGGCGGCTCGGGCAGCGCGGCGCGGGTCGACATGCTCGACAACGAGCGCTCGGTCTTCACGCAAGGCACCTACACGGCGTGTCAGTGCCAGAGTAATCCGGCGTGGTACATCCGCGGCAGCGAATTTGACTTCGACACCGGCGCCGACGAAGGCGTCGCGCACAATGGCGTGCTGTTCTTCCAGGGCGTGCCGATCTTCGGTTCACCCTGGCTGTCGTTCCCGTTGTCGGGCGAGCGGCGCAGCGGCTTCCTGCCGCCAACGTTCTCGGTCGATTCGACCAACGGCTTCGAGCTGAACCTGCCGTACTACTTCAACATCGCGCCGAACCG
>JBEKNG010000703.1:0-3601 GCA_049523075.1 Paraburkholderia sp. | reverse complement strand
CCGCGGTAGTCGCCGATATCCGGCGCATGTATGCCGGCATGCGGGAACACCTCGCGCTGTATGACTTCACCGTCCTGTACGGCTTGCCCGCGCCGCTGCTGTTCAGTGATATGCCCTTCGTCGACTGGCGGGTGCGCGTGAAGCCTGCGCTCCCGCTCGTCTCGTTGCCGCTTGGCCCCTATGCCTTGCTGGTCGGCACACCGTCAGGCAGGACGAGCCGTGTGGCACCGGTGGCCTGGAAAACCGCTGTGTCGATGGGCTCGTTGAAAGACCATAACCGCCTGCAGGTGGAGCGTGCCCGTCTGTGGCTGGTGGCCACCTCCGATGATCAGCTCGTGGCAGTGCAGGCGCGTTTCCGGCCGCCGGAGCCAGAGGCGCCGCCGGAGCCGTAACTTTCACGTCTCCGCCCCCATCCCCACACTGTCACCGGCCCGTGCCCTTGCGCGGGCCGGTTCAACCCGCTTCCGCGTGTCCATCTTCAGACCTGGAGACGCGTCACCGCGTTATTACCTGCGATGTAATTGAACTCCTGCGTACGATCGCTACCATGGCAGTCATCTCCTCTCGACGCCGGTGCAAAGATCCGCACCGTCACGGAGATATGGATGCAGTCATGTTCAATCAGCAAGCAAGGAGTTAGGAATGCAAACTTTTACCGTTCACAGCATCGAATCGGCGCCGGAACAGTCCAGGCCGACCCTGCAGGCGCTCACGCAAAAATTCGGTTTCCTGCCCAATGTGATGGCGACCATGGCGGGCAACCCCGTTCTGCTGAACGGGTTCGCCGGCAGCTTCGGCAGTTTCCACGGCGGCAGTCTCGACGAGTGCGAGAAGCAGGCGCTGCTGCTCACCAACGCTGTCACGATCAAGTGCCCGTGGACCGTTGCGGCTCACTCGACTTTCGCTCTCGAGGACGGCATGGCAGAAAGCGACGTCAATGCCATCCGCGCCGGGCAATTGCCTGCCCACCCGAAGTACGCGGCGCTCTCGGCTATCACCCGGGCCCTGATCGAAAAGCGCGGCAATGTGACTGATGCGGAGATCGAACGTTTCACTTCTGCGGGCTATTCGCAAAGCCAGATCTTCGAGGTGATCACCAGCATCGGCATTTCCACGATGGCCGCCACCACGACTAACATGGCAGGTACGCCAGTCGAGGACCGCTTCAAGGCCCAAGCCTGGAACCCCGCCTAAGCGGAACGCGCGCGCAGGACTCGCTTCACACCGGATCCTGCGCGTACCCTTTTGCCAGACATGGCCAGAGATGAACATGTGGCTCATGAGCCGAACCCTCCTGCAAAGATAGCGCGCGATGAATTCACCGAACCTCAATTCAAAGCTACCGGCAACCGAACTGGGTGTGCTGCTGCGCCACTGGCGCGGCACTCGCGGCAGGAGCCAGATCGACCTCTCGCTCGATGCGGGCGTGTCGCAACGGCACATCAGTTTCATTGAAAGCGGGCGCAGCGTGCCGAGCCGCCAGATGTTGATGGACCTGGCTCAAGCGCTCGACGTGCCGCTACGCGAACGCAACACCTTGCTTCTCGCGGCGGGCTACGCGCCGCTTTACGCGGAAAGCGCGTGGGATGCGCAGGAACTGCAAAGCGTCACCCGCGCAATGGAACGCATGCTGCGCCAGCATGAACCGTTTCCGGCGCTGGTGATGGACCGCTACTGGAACGTGCTGATGACCAATGATGCCGCGCCGCGCTTTTTCAACTGCTTCATCGACATGGCGGCCCGCACGGGACCGCGCAATATGCTGCACCTGATGTTCGATCCGCAAGGCATGCGTCCGTTCGTCGCCAATTGGGAAGCGGTCGCGCGAAGTCTGATTCAGCGGGTATACCGCGAATCCGTCGGACGCGTGATCGACGAGAAAACCCAGGAACTCCTAAACGCCCTGCTCGCCTATCCGGATGTGCAGGCCGAGTGGAAAAACCCCAAGGCTTTGGGCGCCATGCCGGCCACGCCGATGCTGCCGGTCATTCCGCTCGGCTTCGCTAAAGACGGCCGCGTGCTGAACTACTTCTCAATGGTCACCACCGTCGGAACCCCGCAGACGATCGCCGCGCAGGAACTACGCATCGAATGCCTGTTCCCGGCGGACGACCAGACAGAGACGCAGCATGAACTCCTGATCGGCGACGCTTCGCAGGGTGCTGCACGGGGCTAGAGGCATCTGTTCGGCGAACGGTCCGGGTGTGTTGCCGACCGGGTACGCAACGTTTCAGGCCAAAGACGATCCTTCGTTGAAGCTCGTGATCTGCAAGTGGATGAAGTGCGGCGCGGCGCACCTTCCGGACGCCCCGCACGGTACACTAGCCGCGCATATTCCGGGAAGCTCTCACTTGGCAAAAGTCTCCACGATCCGCGACGTCGCCGAATTGGCTAACGTGTCCAAAGCGACCGTCTCACGTTACCTCAACGGCACGCTCACGCTGCCGGCGGAGACGAAGAAGCGCGTCGACGACGCCGTGATCGCCCTCAACTACCGGCAGAACAGCCTCGCGCGGCGCCTGAGCATTGGCAGCAGCGAGACCATCGGCCTTGCCATGCCCGATGTCGCCAACCCGTTTTTCGCCGAACTCGCCGACGCGGTCGAGGAAGCCGCCTCGGAGGGCGGCTTCGGCCTGTCGCTGTGCATCACGCGCAACCGGCTAGAGCGCGAAGCGCTCTACCTGAGCTGGCTCGACACCCAGCATCTCGACGGCCTGATCTTCGCCACCAACCGCCCGGACGACGGCTCGCTCAAGCGGCTGATCGGCGAGCGCAGCAACATCGTGCTGATCGACGAGGATGTGCCGGGCGTCGACGTACCCAAAGTCTTCGTCGACAACGTCGAAGGCGGATATCTGGCAACCCGCCATCTGATCGACGCGGGTCATATTCGAATCGCGCACGTCACCGGGCCGGAAACGCTCTTCAGTGTGCGCGAGCGCCTCGCAGGCTACCGGCGCGCGCTCGACGAAGCCGGCATTCCATTCGACACGTCGCTCGTGCTGTACGGCGCCTACGACCGCCGTTTCGGCGAGCAGGCCGCTGCCGAGTTGATCGGGCACGACGTGGTCCCGACCGCCGTATTTGCTGCGAGCGACTACCTCGCGGTCGGTATGCTGAGAACACTACGCGAGCGCGGTCTGGACGTGCCAGCCGACATGTCGATCGTCGGCTTCGACGACATGGAGTTCGCGAGCCTCCTCATGCCGCCGATCACCACGCTGCGGCAATCGGCACGCGAACTCGGCCGCGCCGGCGTCGCGATCCTGCTCGCGATGCTCGCCGGCGATCCCGCCGCCACGGCCTTGGCTTCCGCCACGACGCCCGGCAAACCGGAGCACCGTCTGCCGGTCAGCCTGATCGAGCGCGCCTCCGTGGCGCCGCCGCGCAAGCGTTAGGCAAACTGCGGCCTCCGCCAGACCGTCCGTTCGCCGTGCCCCTCTCGCCCCCCCACCGCGACCGCCTTCTCGGTACTTTCCCGTAGTCTTTATTGAAACGGTTGACATCAAAATACTCGCCACTTAACTTTAATAAACCGGTTTACAAGAAGGCGGGCGCCATGTCGGTTGCGCCCTTGAAAGTCTTTTCCACTCCCGGGATG
>JBEKNG010000702.1:0-3610 GCA_049523075.1 Paraburkholderia sp. | reverse complement strand
CCCTTGGCGATCATCTGCGTGCCTACCAGGATGTCGACGTCGCCCGCGTGCACGTCGGAGAACAACGCCTGCGCGCTGCCCTTGCGGCGCGTGCTGTCGGCGTCGATGCGCAGCACGCGCGCCCCCGGCACCGCGCTAGCCAGCGTCTCCTCGACACGCTGCGTGCCGCGCCCAAGCGGTGCGATATCGACGTTGCCGCAGTCCGGGCACGCACGCGGAATGCGCGCCTCCCAGCCGCAATGGTGACAACGCAACGCGCGCTCAGGCTTGTGCAACACGACGTAGGCGCTGCAACGCGGGCAGCCGGCCACCCAGCCACAGGCGTCGCAGGCCAGTTGCGGTGCGTAACCGCGGCGGTTCAGGAACACGAGGCTTTGTTCGCCCTTTTCCAGGCGCGTTTTCAATGCCGCAATCAGCGGCCCGGACAACCCTTCCACCGAAGCTCGTCCGCGCCGCCGCTCCTCTTCGAGGTCGATCAGCTTGACGGTGGGCAACACCGCTTCGGCGACCGCACGACGCGACAGCGTCAGCCGCGTATAGCGCCCCTGGTCGGCCTGCCACCAGCTTTCGAGCGAAGGCGTCGCGGAGCCAAGCACCACCGGCAAGCCCAGTTGCTTGGCGCGCCAGATGGCCAGATCGCGCGCCGAGTAGCGCAGGCCCTCCTGCTGCTTGTAGGCGGGATCGTGCTCCTCGTCGACCACGATGATCGCCAGCTTCGGCAGCGAGGCAAGCACCGCGAGCCGCGTGCCGAGCACGATCCGCGCGCGGCCGCCGTGCGCCGCAAACCAGTGGCGCGCCCGTTCGCCCTCCGCGAGACCGCTGTGCAGGGTAACGATCGAGGTGCCGTCGAGCGCCGCGAAACGCGCGCGGAAGGCGGCCTCGAACTGCGGTGTGAGATTGATTTCGGGGACGAGGACCAGCGCCTGGGCGTCGGGCCGCGCCGCGAGAATGGCGGCGAGCGCGCGTAGATAGACTTCGGTCTTGCCGCTGCCCGTCACGCCGTGCAGCAGGAACGGGGCGAAGCCGTTGGCGTCGCGGATCGCCTCGACGGCAGCGGCTTGCTCGTCGGTGAGGGTTGGCAAGGGCGGGGAAGCGGCACGCTGCGCGTCGTCGCTCACTACTGGCGCAGCTAGCGCAGCCGCTTCGGTGACCTCCAGCGCCACCCAGCCTTCGGCTTGCCAGGCGTCTAGTGTCGCGACGGCCTTTGGGTGGATCACACGCGCGGCGGCAACCAGCAACGCTTCCGCTTCGATCAGTGCCTGAGCGAGGCGCCGCAGGGCGCTCGCGCGTGCCGGCAACGCGTCGGGCAATGCCACGCGCCCAGCCGGCAGCAGGCTGTAGCGCTCCTGTGGCGCCAGCAGGCGTGCCCAGCGCGACGGGTCGCGCAGCGCTTGCGGCAAAGCTGGCAATGCGACTTCGCCGAGACCCCGCTGGTAGTAGTCCGCAGCGAAGGCGGCAAGTGCCAGCCATTCGGCCGACAGGGGTGGGCATGCATCGCAGCTACTGTCCAAGGCCCGCAGCTTGTCGACAGGCACATCGCTGTGAGCGGTCACTTCGCAGACAAGCCCCACCACCTGACGCCTGCCGAACGGCACACTGACGAGCGTGCCAGGCCGCGGCGGCTCGATTGCATCGCAGCGATAGTCGAACAGGGTCGGCAATGGATGATCCAGCGCGACGCGGACGAAGACGTGGCTCAAATTGGGTTCAGGGTGGCAATCGGGGCTAACGGACGCGGGGCGCTGCTTGGCGCGACACACCGTGAAACGGCTACGAACACGGCGAAGTTAAAGTAAAACTTCACTTTTCGCGCTAAGTTTTGGATTCGACTGAACAATTGCAGTTGGGCCGCGCGCCCTGTGGATAACTTTGTTGAGAACTCCGTCCGGAAGGCCGGAAAACCGCGCCGTTGCTGCGTTGTGTGGGGTTTCGCACATTTCTCCGAGGCCCGTGGAAACCCTTGCCAGTCAAGGACTTGATCAAATGCGCACGCAACTTGCAAACGCAATGCCGCGATTAAACCCTCTACTGCGCCGCAGCGTGATAAGTGTGTATAAGTCAAGTCTTGACAACGGCAGAAGCGCCTTCTGACGGCCCAGGTAACACTTTTTTTACCTTAGGCCGAGAGCCCAGGTCGCCGCACTGCAACAAAACTGTCACGTAGTTAGCGTCGTTCCGCCTGCTCCAGCAGCGCGAATGGCACGGCTGTGGCGATGCACTTCGTCGACCAGTTCCGCGACGTGTTCTGGCGGCGTGAATTGCGAGATGCCGTGGCCCAGGTTGAAGACGTGGCCCGGATGATTGCCGAAGCTGTCGAGCACGGCGCGCGCTTCGATGCGAATCGCCGAGGGCGGCGCGAACAGCACCGACGGATCGATGTTGCCCTGCAGTGCCACCCGGCCACCGACACGCTCGCGCGCCTTGGCGAGGTTCACCGTCCAGTCGAGGCCGACCGCGTCGACGCCGGTCGCCGCGATTTCCTCGAGCCACAGGCCGCCGCCCTTGGTGAAGGTGATCACCGGCACCTTTTCGCCGTCGTGAGTGCGTTTGAGCTGGCTCACGACCTGCTCGATGTAGTACAGCGAGAAGCGCTGATAGATGCCGTCGGCCAGTGCGCCGCCCCAGGTGTCGAAAATCATCACGGCTTGCGCGCCGGCTTCGATCTGGGCGTTCAGGTACGCCGCCACGCTTTGCGCGTTCACCTCGAGGATGCGCTGCATCAGGTCCGGGCGGGCATACAGCATGGACTTCACGGTGCGGAAGTCGTCCGACCCGCCCCCTTCGACCATGTAGCAGGCAAGCGTCCACGGGCTGCCCGAGAAACCGATCAGCGGCACGCGCTGGCGGCCCTGCGCGTCGGTCAGCGCCGTGCGGATTTCGCGCACCGCGTCGGTAACGTAGCGCAGCGTGGCGTCGATGTCGGGCACGGCGAGACGTGCGACGTCCGCTTCGGTACGCACCGGGCGGGCAAACTTCGGCCCTTCGCCAGCCACGAACTCCAGCCCGAGGCCCATTGCGTCGGGCACCGTGAGGATGTCGGAAAACAGGATGGCCGCATCGAGCGGGTAGCGATCGAGCGGCTGCAGCGTGACTTCAGTCGCGTAGGCCGGACTCTTCGCAAGGCCGAGGAAGCTGCCGGCGCGGCTGCGCGTTGCGTTGTATTCGGGCAGATAGCGGCCCGCCTGACGCATCAGCCAGATCGGCGTGTAGTCGGTCGGCTGGCGCAACAGCGCGCGCAGGAAGGTGTCGTTAAGAAGGTTATGGGCCACGGCGCACGAGACTGAAGGCAAAACGCCATTTTACCGGACACTGCGCGCCCATTCTTGCATCTTCATTGATCGCTGTGATAGCTGTGCGTTGCAGCCGGGCTGGCTTGGCCATTCGGTCAATGTTCGATGGCGAATTGCCGGGCTATCATCGGCGGCCTTACCAAACAATTACAGTGTTCGAGGAGAACCGATGAAGAGGGCAGCATTGATCCTGACCGGTCAGGCGGATGTAATGGTCACGGACGCTTCGGAGACACTACTGCAACAGAAGCTCAACCCGGGCCTGTGTTCGGTACATCCCGACAAACCGTTCCAGTACGGCGAGAAGGCATGGTTGCTGC
>JBEKNG010000701.1:0-3612 GCA_049523075.1 Paraburkholderia sp. | reverse complement strand
CTGACCGTTGAGGTCGACGCGCATCGCGTTTTCGGCGATACATGCCCAATAGCGGCTGCCCCAGCACCACACCTTGATGGCGTCGCGCAACTCCGCCTCGCTCAGGCCGAGTTCTTCCGAGTGCTCAAGCAGGTCCTTGAAAATGCCCACCTTGAGCGGCACTTTCGGGGCCGGATTCTTGGGGAACGCTTTCGGGAAACGCTTCTGCAGCTTGCCGATAGACAGCACCACGGGGTCGACCGGCTTCGACTTCTGCGTAGGTGCCTTTTGCGCCTGAGCATTGCGAGCAGCCGTGGGCGCAGCGCGGCCAGGCCTGGCTTGCTTCGGTGCCTCGGCCTGCTTCGCTGGCTTGGCGTTTTGCGCCGGTTTGGCGTTTTGCGCCGGCTTGGCATGCTGCGCTCGCCTCGCCATGCGTTTTTCTTCAGCCTGTTTCGCCAGCTGGTCTTTCAGTGCAGCGAGTTGTTCAAAGCCCATGATGCGGTCTACGACGAGGAAAATGCGTGGATTGTAGCAGTTCGACCGGGAAGCGATATTTACGCTTCCGGCGCATCGCGAGGCGCCGGACGGGTTGTGGCCGAAAAACGGACACGCTCCGGGATGCGTACGGTTTCGCGCTCCTGGGTGATTCTGCGGTGTTTCTGTACGATCGGCCCGACTGCCTTCCCAGCACTAAGCGCCGGCGTCTCGCTGGGCAGAAGCCAGGTAGACGTGCACGAGCTGCGTGATTTCCGCTTGGAGCAAGCGGCGTGCCGCGGGCTTCTCATCCGCCATGGCGCCAAGACCCTTGAGCACGTGCAAAAGAATGACCGCCATGGTGTCCGCTTTCGCCTCGTTGATCGCTGGAATGACCGTGCGCAAAATGCCCGCCAATCCCGCGCGCATCGACTGGCGAAATTTCATGCGCCGCTCGTCACTGCCGCCGCGAGCGTCGAGCAGTGCGGCGGCAAAACTGCGCTGCGTCTGCAGCGACATCATAAAATCGACCAATGCATCGGCCAGCGCATCGATTGTCATGGCCGCTGCAGATTTGGCAAGCTCGGCGAAACGGTCCATCACGTGTTGCGCATAGCGTTCCAGCAAGGCATCCGCCAGCACTTCCTTGGACGGAAAAAACCGGTACAGCGAGCCAATGGCAGTGGCAGAGCGCGCCGCAATCTCGGTCATCGTCGCCGCGTCGTAGCCCTTTTCGGTGAACACCGCAACCCCAGCTTCCATGATTGCAGCGACACGCACGTGCCCCCGCTGCCGCTTCGGCTCGTGCGCGCCCGTGGGGCGTGTGGTTGGCATGTCAGTTCGTCCCATCTACCAGAGTTTTGCAGGAATCGACCCGCATGTTAGCGCTGCGGGTAGGGAAACCCCAAATTTCGCGTCAGCCCATGCGGATGGAAACACCGGCTTGCTCGTCTTAACAACGGGGCGCGACGTTTGACTTATGCGAGGGTGTCCTCTACTATTTTATGCGAGGCTATCCTCGCATATCGGTCATGACCATCGGGTTTCGACTGGACGGTCCACATGTTTTCTTCGGCGGTATGAAAGCATGCCTTTCACACCATGCCGATTCGCGCCACCCTTTTCTCAGGTCATCGCATGCACTACGTCGCCGCTTTCTTTGCCGGTGCTTTTCTTTGCAATAGCGTCCCGCACCTCGTTGCAGGACTGCAGGGCGCTCCCTTTCCGACACCTTTCGCCAAACCACGTGGCGTCGGCGACTCCTCCGCGCTCGTGAACTTCGTGTGGGGATTTTTCAATCTCCTGGTCGGCCTTTATCTGTTTTCGCGCCACCCTGTGCTCCTCGAATTCACGCCTGACCTGATCGTGCCGCTCGCCGGTGCGCTGGCAATCGGACTTTATATGTCCGTGCACTTTGGGAAAGTCTGGCAGGACAAGCGCGTACGGAGAACCTGATTCGCCAAGACGACAAGAAGCGCTTGTCAGTTGACGAGTGTCCCATTCGTCGATATTGTTCACCCTATGGCCGATTCAGATTTCATCCATCCGGGCATCACTGTCCGGCAGAACTGCCTTGAGCGGTTCAATTTGACCGTCACCGAGGGTGCGCTGGTGCTGGGCGTCAGTCGTCAGGCGCTCACCAATCTGTTGAGCGGCAAGGCAGGCATCTCACCCGAGATGGCGCTGCGGCTCGACAAGGCCTTTGGCGGCGGCGCGGAAACCTGGTTGCAAAGGCAAGTGCTTCACGATCTCGCCAAGGCGCGTCTGCGGCTCGACGAACTGAACGTCGTGCCAATGGTGTCTGCGCAGCAGCCGGCGCTGTTCTAGGCACCGGCGCCCGACGGCGCGCAAGATCCGCATTACCCGTACCATCCGTTAGCAAGCAGCAATGGACTCTTGAGTCATCAAGGGTCCACATCGTCTCGCCCTGATTTTTTAGTATTCCTAAATTGATGATTCGAAAGACTTCGAAGGCCTCGTTGTGCCCTGATTTTTTAGGCCGGAACGCAGGTCTCTACAAATCCAATATGCATTGAGAGTGACTATGTCCGGGAATCGCCGTTTTTATACGTTTCTGACCGGCAGTTTCTTTGCCAGCTTCGGCGGGTGGATCAACTTTCTCGCGATTCTGAACATCGCGACCTATCGATTCAACGCTACCCCGTTCGACCTGGTAATCTTGAGCGCAGCATTACTGGTGCCGCCCGTTCTTCTGACGCGAACCATCAGTCGGGTCTGCGGCCGGTATGCCAGTACACGAGTTCTGGTCGTCGCTCTGACACTCACGCTAGGAACGACGGCCGCGCTCCTTTGGGTTGGCAATTTCGTCGCGTTTTTGCTGGTTGTCGCGCTGAAATCGGCGGCTCTCGGCTTCACCGACCCTTCCGAAACGCTTTACGTCACCACCTGTGTCGACGAGGCGCAGCAAAGCCGCGCGTTCCGGCTTCTGAGCCTGGTCAGAAGCGTGGCGAAGATCTGTGCGCCCGCGGCCGGCAGTATCGTCGGCGCCTGGGCCGGCGAGAATCACACGATGGTCGCGTCTATTGTGTTGATCGCCGCCGCCGTTGTCTTGATGCTGGCATCGGCGCCCAACGGTAAAGCGGCGTCCTCAGTACCGGCAGCTCCGGACGAGCAAGATGCGCCGCGAACACCCTTCAGCGGGCCCATCGTGCCGCTGTTGCTCTGTGTCGGCATTTACTTCGCGCTGGGCGCGGCCGTCAACAATCAGTTTCCGTTGATGCTGAAGAATCACGGCTTTGACAAATCCGTGCTGGGTATCGTGGTCTCCTGTTCTGCGTTGGGCGGCGTGCTCGGCAGCTTGCTGCCGATGGGACGCAACGCACGGCAAGCAGGCCTGGGTGCGCTCCTTGCCCCGGCGTTCGTGACATGCGCCGTGTTCGTTGCGATTGGCGGGATCTTCCGGCTGCCATTGCATCCGGCCGGGCTGATGCTGGCAATCGCTTTCTTTGCGACCGGCCTCGTGGGCGCACGTTTCCGGGTCGAGTGCAGGTTGTTCATCGCTCGGCGCCTCGCGGATCAGGTGGCGGGCGCCAGCACGGCGCTGCAGTCCGCGGGGATGTGCATGCAGTTCATCGCACCATGTTTCGGCGCGGTGCTGACGAGCCTGCTCTCTACCAGTGATGTGTTCATCGCGATCGG
>JBEKNG010000700.1:0-3617 GCA_049523075.1 Paraburkholderia sp. | reverse complement strand
AGCCATTAAGGCGTTGCGCGAAAGATTTCGTAAATCCCGGCGGCATATGCTGCGCGATCAGCACTGCGGGTGCGTCGGGCGGCAGCGGCACGAGCACTTCACGGATCGCCTCAGTGCCGCCCGTCGAGGCACCGACGATGATCAGCTTTTCTGTACTCAGCAGCGGATTGTTGAAGTTCGGTGCGGGAGCGGCGGCGTGGCCTGCTGCTTGCCCAGCGGCTGCGGCGTGCTGCGCCGGTGCGGCCTGGCGCACGCGCGCGCGTGCGGCAGTGCGGACCTTGTCGGCGAGCTTCTCCGAGTAGTCGAGCATGCCGTCGCGAATCCCGACCTTCGGCTTGGTCACGAAGTCGACCGCGCCCAGTTCCAGCGCGCGTAGCGTAATTTCGTTGCCGCGCTCCGTCAGCGACGACACCATCACGACCGGCATCGGCCGCAGGCGCATCAGCTTCTCGAGGAAGTCGAGGCCGTCCATGCGCGGCATTTCAACGTCGAGCGTCAACACGTCCGGGTTGTGCTGCTTGATGAGTTCGCGCGCGACGAGCGGGTCGGGCGCGGTTGCAACGACGGTCATGTCCGGCTGGCCATTGATGATTTCCGTCATCAGGCTGCGGATCAGCGCCGAATCGTCGACGCACAATACTTTGATCTTTTGCACAGCGCTCACGCCTCCTCTGCGGTTCTGGCGTTGTTTGAATTAATCGGGCGCGGGCTCGCGCCAAATAGCTCGATGCGCGACTTGCCTGCAGCCGCGTTCGTCCCTGATCCTGCGCCCGCAGCCGAGCCGGCGCCAAATAGTTCGACGCGCGGACGCCCAGCCTGGGTAGAGGGCGCGGCGAACAGCTCGACCCGTTCACGGGCCCGCGCGAGCCGCTCGGCCCGCTGCTCGGCGGTTTGCCGTGCGAGCGCCTGTTCGCGCTCGGCCACGCCCGCTTCCTGCTGCAGGCGGAGTTTTTTCACCATCACCTGGCCGGTGCGCGGCATGAACGCCACCTTGCGCGGATGGCTGCCTTGCAGGTCCTCGGCGGTGATGCGGATTTTTTCCAGCGCCAGATAGCGGCGCACGAACTCGGAGTTGCGGTCACCGATATTCATCGTCGTCATGCCAGCGAGCACCGCCGCGCCGCCGAACACCTTGGCTTCGAAACGTTCGCGCCGGCCGCCCGCCTTGATGAGCTCGTTGATGAGCACTTCCATCGCGTAGGCGCCGTAGCGCATCGAGTCCGAGGCCGCCTGCCCGACGTCGGCGCCGTCGTCGGGCAGCATGAAGTGATTCATGCCGCCAATGCCTGCGGTGCGGTCCTGAATGCAGGCCGCCACGCACGAGCCGAGCACGGTGACGAGCACCATGTCTTCGTTCGTCGTATAGAACTCGTTCGGCAACAGCTTCACGCCCGGGCGCTTGAAGTGATTGTCGAAATACAGATTGGTGGCAATCGGCAGGGCGCTACTCATACGCTCACCCCACTAGTCGACGAGTGGGCCGGGTGGGTCTGGCTACGTTGCGGGGTGCGCGCTGCGCCGCCGTCGCGAGTCAATTCGTAGACGGTCTGGCCGCGCAGGCGGAACGCCTGGGTGACGTAGGTGAAGTTCTCCGAGTGGCCGGCAAACAGCAGGCCGCCCGGCTTCATCAGCGGATCGAAGCGCGCGAGCACCTGCGCCTGGGTCGGTTTGTCGAAATAGATCATCACGTTGCGGCAGAAAATCGCGTCGAACTGCGAGCGCAACGCGTAATCGCGGTCGGTCAGATTGAGCTGCTGGAAGCGGATCATCGCACGCACTTCGGGACGTACCTTCACCATCCCCGCATGCGCGCCGGTGCCCTTCAGGAAAAAACGCCTGAGCCGCTCCTGCGACAGGTGCTTGACCTGATCGAATTGGTACATGCCGGCTTCGCCCTTGGCGAGCACCTGGGTGTCGATGTCGGTGGCGAGTACCGTGGCCTGGCGCGCAGCGCTGTCGCCGAGCGCTTCGATCAGCGTCATCGCGATCGAATACGGCTCTTCGCCGGTCGATGCCGCCGAGCACCACACCGATACCGGCTGCTGCCGTTTCGCGACGAACTCCGCGAGAATCGGAAAGTGGTGTGCCTCGCGAAAGAACGCGGTCAGGTTGGTGGTCAGCGCGTTGGTGAAGGCCTCCCACTCGGCCGGATCGTTTTCCGACTCGAGCAGGTCGAGGTATTCGCGGAAGCTGTCGAGGCCGCGTGCACGCAGACGCCGCGCGAGCCGGCTATATGCCATGTCGCGCTTATGGTCCGACAGCGAGATGCCGGCGCCGCGGTGGATCAGGTCGCGAATGCGAGCAAAGTCCGCCGAAGTGAATTCGAAATCACGCCCCTGGTCGCCGGCTTTAGCCGGTTCCGTCTTGTCGGGACGAAGCTGTGCGCGCGTTGCCGTCATGAGGTTTCCTGCCTGCGATACGAAGCGTCCCCAGCAGCGACTTGCATCGCGGGGTCGCGCCTGCCCGCGAATTCTGCCAACTGAGTGTCCCACCGGCCGGCGGCACGAAGCACGCCTTGTGAGCGTCCTTCAATCAATCGCCCACGGGGCGAGGTGCCGAAAGCCTGCATAGTTGCGTGCCATTCCTTAAAACGTTTCCCAGTCCGCGTCGGAGCCTGCGGCGGACGCGCCTGCTGCGGCTGGCCGTACCGCCGGTTCGGCGGCGCCGGTCGACTTCCTGGATTTGAGCACCGGCTCGGTACGCGCTGGTGCAGCCGTGCGTGCAGCGTCCGGCTTCGGCGCAGCCGGTACCGGTGACTGCGGCGCGGCATGAGCCACAGCCGGTGAAGCTGCATGAGCCGGCGTGGCTGCCGCTTTCGGTGCCGCCGCAGCCTGCGCGCGCGGCGCGGTCTTGCTGCGTGCTGCAGGCGCGCTGCTGCGCGCTGAAGACGCCGCACGCTGCCCACCTTCCACCCGCCAGCCGCCCACCACGGTCTGCAACTGGCGCGTCTGCTCTTCGAGCGAAGCCGCCGCTGCGGCCGCTTCTTCGACGAGCGCCGCATTCTGCTGGGTGACTTCGTCCATCTGCACCACAGCGCGGTTGACCTGTTCGATGCCGGTCGACTGCTCTTCGGAGGCGGCGCTGATTTCGCCCATGATGTCGGTCACGCGGCGCACGGCCTGGACGATCTCTTCCATGGTCGTGCCTGCCCGGCCTACCAGCACCGAGCCGCTTTGCACCTTGTCCACCGAGTCGCCGATCAGATCCTTGATTTCCTTCGCCGCACTGGCGCTGCGCTGCGCGAGACTGCGCACTTCGCCGGCCACCACGGCAAAGCCGCGGCCCTGTTCGCCGGCGCGTGCGGCTTCCACTGCCGCGTTCAACGCGAGGATGTTGGTCTGGAATGCGATGCCTTCGATCACGCCGATGATGTCCACCACCTTGTTCGAACTCGTGGCGATGTCCTGCATCGTGTGCACGACTTGCCCCACCACGTCGCCGCCGCGCGTCGCGATGTCCGACGCGTTGACCGCGAGCTGGCTCGCCTGGCGCGCGTTCTCGGCGTTCTGCCGCACGGTGCCGGTCAGTTGTTCCATGCTCGAGGCGGTCTGCTGCAGCGAAGCGGCCTGCTGCTCGGTACGCTGCGACAGATCGGTATTGCCCATCGAGATCTCGCG
>JBEKNG010000699.1:0-3622 GCA_049523075.1 Paraburkholderia sp. | reverse complement strand
CGCCGCAAAACACTTTGGCCCAAGCGGCGCAGGCTACCTTGCCGGCGCAAACCATCCAGACACCGCCGCCCGCCCCCGCACAGGTCGGCGCAGCCGCATCCGACAGTCTTGCACCACCCGTGATTCACAGCGTTGATTGAGGTCGTCTGATTCCCCGCGCCGGTTCTGCCTGTGGCTGTTTGCCGTCGCGCATATTCCTTCCCCTGAAGATCGAAAGCCAACATGACATCAAAAAATCGTCGTGATTTTCTGCGCGCAGCCGCTTCGGTTGCCGGTTCCGCAACCGCGTTAGGCATGCTGCCGCTTGGCATCCGCAACGCACTCGCGCTTCCCGCCAACAACGCAACAGGCAGCATCCAGGACGTCGAGCACATCATCATCCTGATGCAGGAAAACCGCTCGTTCGATCACTATTTCGGCACGCTACGCGGCGTGCGCGGCTTCGGTGACACGCGTGCGGTCTCGCTGCCCACCGGCAATCCGGTGTGGTACCAGCCGCTCGCCGAGGGCGCCGCCGCGGACGCCGCCTATGTGCTGCCGTTCCGGCCGAGCGCACCGAATCTGGGCCTGCAGTTCCTGCAGGATCTGGCGCACGACTGGAACACCACGCACACTGCATGGAACGGCGGTCTGTACGACCAGTGGGTGCCGGCCAAGGGCACCACGACGATGGCGTACATGACACGCGAAGACATTCCGTTTCACTACGCGCTCGCCGACGCGTTCACGATCTGCGACGCGTACCACTGCTCGATCATGGCCCCGACCGATCCGAACCGCTACTACATGTGGACCGGCTGGGTGGGCAACGACGGTAGCGGCGGCGGCCCGGTGATCGATAACGCCGAGCTCGGCTACGGCTGGTCGACCTATCCGGAAGTCCTGCAAAGCGCGGGTATTTCATGGAAGATCTATCAGGACATCGGCACAGGCCTGAATGCCAACGGCTCGTGGGGCTGGACCTCGAACCCGTACATCGGCAACTACGGCGACAACTCGCTGCTCTACTTCAACCAGTACCGTAACGCGCAACCAGGCAATCCGCTGTACGACAATGCGCGTACCGGCACCAACGTGTCGAACGGCGGCACTTACTTCGATGTCCTGAAGCAGGACGTGGCGAACAATACGCTGCCGCAGGTCTCGTGGATCGTCGCACCGGAAGCCTATTCCGAGCATCCGAACTGGCCCGCCAACTATGGCGCATGGTACGTCGATCAGGTGTTGCAGATCCTGACGTCGAACCCGCAAGCGTGGAGCAAGACGGTGCTGCTCGTCAACTATGACGAGAACGACGGCTTCTTCGATCACGTGGCGCCGCCGTTCGCGCCCACCACGAGCGCCAACGGTCTGTCTACCGTCGCGCTCACCAATGAAATCTATACGGGCAACGGCCAATATCCGGCCGGCGAGAACTCCAACGGTCCGTATGGCCTCGGGCCGCGCGTGCCGATGATCATCGTCTCGCCGTGGACGAAGGGCGGTTACGTGTGCTCGCAGATATTCGACCACACGTCAGTGATCCGCTTCATCGAAAAGCGCTTTGGCCAGAGTCACAATCTTGGCGAGTCCAATATCACGCCGTGGCGCCGCGCGATTTGCGGCGATCTGATGTCGGCATTCAACTTCGTCAATCCGAACGACGCCGAGCCGACGCTGCCGAGCACGGCAGGCTACGTGCCGCCGGACCAGTTGCGCCATCCGGACTATGTGCCGCTGCCGCCGCTCGTCCAGGCCGTGCCCAAGCAGGAACCGGGCGTGCGCCCCGCGCGCGCTCTGCCCTATGAGTTTTTCGTGCGCCTGCAAGACGAGGCGTCGCAAGGCAATCTGTCGATGCGCTTCGTCAACAGTGGGCAGGCCGGCGCGGCGTTCCTGGTCTACGCGACCAATAGCACCGCTGCTCCACGCAGCTATACCGTCGAAGCCGGCAAGCGCCTCGACGACACGTTTCCGGTCAACGCCAGCGGCACCTACGACTACACCGTATTCGGCCCGAATAGCTATCTGCGCCGCTTCGCCGGCAAGCCGGCAGTCGCGTCGAACTGGTGGACCCATTCGGAAGTGGCCCGTCCGGAAGTGGCGGATGGGTACGACGTCGCCAACGGCAACCTGCAGTTGCGTCTCGAGAACCTCGGCACGGCACGCTGCCAGTTCACCATCACCAATGCGTACGATCCGAGCATGAACCTCACGCGCACGGTGGTGGGCGGTAACAATGAGGATATCTACCTTGATCTGCGCGCTGCCTACGGCTGGTACGACCTGACGGTGACCGTCAATACGGACGCGACTTTCGTGCGGCGCCTCGCCGGTCACGTGGAAACGGGACGCAGCAGCATGAGCGACCCGGCGTTGGGTAGCTAAGCGGCGGCATGGACTGTCCCGGGCTGCGCTCCGCGCACGGCCCGGGCGCTTTGACCTCTCAAGCCGCCATCGACGCGCAGGCTGCTGCCCGTTCGCGCTGCTTCGCAAGAATCGCCTGCACGACATATTCCGCATCGCGCGCAATACCGGAGAAACGCCCGGAACCCCACGTGTGCAGCCACGGCAAGCCGACGAAATACAAACCTTCGGCTGGCGTGATGCCGCGCGTGTGGGCCGGATAGCCTCGCCCATTGAACACGGGCGCTTCGATCCAGCTAAAGTCAGGCGTAAAGCCAATACACCAGATAATCGCCGCAATACCGCTGCCTTCGAGTGCGAGCGTCGCACGTTCATGAGGCGGCTGCCAGACAGGTTCATAGACACCGGCGGGCGGCGCGTCAATCGCGTTCTTTTCGATGAAGCCGTCGATGCTCGCATTGATACGGTTATAGGTATCGTCCGCATCGTCGAGATTGGCCACGAGGTTCGGTGTAAAGTGCAACAACCCGTCGCGCAGGTCTTCGAGCCGTCCGTATAACTCCATGCCTTCAGCGGCGAACCTGCGCAGGTCGATGTCGCGGCCACCATCGCGACCGGTCACATAGTGATTGGTGTTGTCACGCACGCCTTCCCGCAACGGATGCTTTTCCACCGGCATATCGTAGTACTGCATATCCGCGAGCCAATCCACCACATCACGCCCTCGATAAAAACGCGCGCAGCGCGGCGCCTCGCCTACTGCGAGCACCACCTTGCGGCCGGCCAGATGCAGGTCCTCCGCAATCTGCGCACCGGACTGCCCCGAGCCCACCACCAGCACCGCGCCCTCGGGCAGCGCCTGTGGATTGCGATACTCCGACGACTGCAACTGCATGATCTGCGCAGGCAGGCGCTCAGCCATGCGTGGCACGATTGGCGTGTGGTAACCGCCCGAGGCCACTACCACGTGATCGGCGGTGAAATCCCCCTGGGTGGTCGCCACTGCATAGATGCCGTCATCGCGCTGCTTCACGCGGCTGACCTGGGTATGCTCGAGCACAGGCGCATCCACCATCGCGATGAAGCCGTCGAGATAGGCGATGATTTCATCTTTCTTCATGAAGCCGTGCGGATCGTCGCCCGCGTAGGGGTAGCCAGGCAGCGCGCATTGCCAGTTCGGCGTGACGAGACAGAATGCGTCCCAACGCTGCTTGCGCCACGTGTGCGTGACGGTCTGCTTCTCCAGCACGAGGTGATCCACGCCGGCCTGTTTCAGGTA
>JBEKNG010000698.1:0-3624 GCA_049523075.1 Paraburkholderia sp. | reverse complement strand
ACTTTGGTGGCGGGCCCCTTGATGACCTTGCTCGCAGCCACCCGCTCGGTTTTCAGCGACGAAAGCACGCGCGCAAACACCGACTCGGTAATCAGCGGCAGCGGCACGCCGAGGTCGAGCGCGTTCTGGCTGGTCCACTTGCCCGTGCCCTTTTGCGCGGCGCGGTCGAGGATCACGTCCACCAGATCCTTACCCGTCTCGTCATCCTTCTTGCTGAAGATCTTCGAGGTGATTTCGATCAGGTAACTGTCGAGCTCGCCCTTGTTCCATTCGGTGTAGACCTCGCCCAGTTCCTTGTTTGACAGGCCGACGACCTGCTTCAGTACCGAGTAGCTTTCGGCAATCAGTTGCATGTCACCGTATTCGATGCCGTTGTGCACCATTTTGACAAAGTGACCCGCGCCGTCCGGGCCCATGTAGGCGACGCACGGCTCGCCGTCCGGCGCTTTGGCGGCGATTTCCGTGAGGATCGGTGCAACGAGGTCGTACGCGTCGCGCTGGCCGCCCGGCATAATGGACGGGCCTTTCAGCGCGCCTTCTTCGCCGCCCGAAACGCCCGTGCCGATGAAATGCAGGCCGTCCTTGGCCAGTTCCTGGTTGCGGCGAATCGTGTCGGTAAAATGCGTGTTGCCGCCGTCGATCAGGATGTCCCCCTTGTCCAGCAGCGGTTTGAGCGAGGCGATGGTGGCATCGGTTCCTTCGCCGGCCTTGACCATCATCAGGATGCGGCGCGGCTTCTCCAACGACTCAACGAATTCTTCAAGCGTGTAGGTCGGCACCAGCTTACGGTCAGGAAATTCTGCGATCAGTTCGTCGGTTTTCTCGCGGCTGCGGTTAAACACGGACACCGCATGGCCGCGGCTCTCGATGTTGAGTGCCAGATTGCGGCCCATGACCGCTAGCCCCACTACGCCGATTGCCTGTTTGCCCATTTGAATTCTCCAGATTCCAGATTGTCGTGACGCCGCGCCGGAATTGCCGTCGGCGGGACGTCGAGGATGAAAGCATAAAAGAAATGCCTGATTGCCGCTCGCTGGCGGTCCCCACGCGTTCGCGTCTTCCTTCTGACCCGATGCGGACGCTAGCGTTTCGTGAGCACCAGACTGAAATTGTTCGCCGGCATCTCGACCGGCTCCCCGCACGCAAACCCCTGTGCCTCGCCAAGCGCCACCACGGCTTCCATATTGCGCACGCCCCACGCCGGATTACGGCTGCGCAACTGCTGATCGAACGCTTCGTTGCTCGGCGACGTGTGCGCGCCGTGACGCCGGTACGGCCCATACAGATACAGTACACCGCCGCTGTCGAGCAGGCGGCTCGCGCCGTCGAATAATGCCTGGGTGGCGGTCCACGGCGAGATATGAATCATGTTGATGCAGAGCACCGCTTGTGCTGAGTCAAGACCCCACGGCGTGCGCTCGACGTCCAGTTCGAGCGGTGCGCGCACATTCGTGAGGCCGGCGTGGGCGGTCCACGCGGCAATCGAGGCACGTGCGTCGGCGGCGGGATCGCTAGGCTGCCAGACCAGTTCAGGCAGTGCCGCCGCAAAATGGGTCACGTGCTGGCCGGTACCGCTGGCGATTTCAAGCACCACACCGCTTGCAGGCAAGACGCGCCGCAGAACGGCGAGAATCGGCTCGCGATTCCGTTCGGCAGCGGGCGCATGCTGGCGCATCGTAGGATCGGATAGAGTCATGTTCAATAAAGGTCCGTGCGCAGTCTTTCGACCAGTTCGAGGTCGTACTTGACCGCATCGAAGGTATCGCCGCTCAGGCGCTTGAGGATCGATCCCGTGCTCGGCAGACGCGAGCGTTCGATATGGCGCGCCGGATCCCACAGTCTGGAGCGGGCCAGCGCCTTTGAGCAATGGAAATACACCGCGTCGACGTCGACCAGCACCACTGTGCGCGGCAGTTTGCCGTCGACAGCGAAGCTCTCGAGCAGCGCTGCCTCGTTGGAGATGCGGCCCCGGCCGTTCACCCGCAGCGTCTCGCCGACGCCCGGCACGACGAACAGGAGCGCGAGACGCGGTTCGACGATGATGTTACGCAAGCTGTCGATGCGGTTGTTGCCCACCCGGTCGGGAATCGCCAGGGTCTTCTCATCGATGATGCGCACGAAACCGGGCGCATCGCCGCGCGGCGAACAATCGAGCCCTTCCGGCCCGGCGGTGGCCAGCACGGCGAAGGGCGCGAGCTCGATAAACGCGCGGTAGTCCTCGTTGACGTACGGAATCTCTTTGCGCAGCGAGCGTTCGTGCGGCTCGCCGTAGATCGTCTCAAGTTGTTCGATGGTTGTCAGCATGGGCGTTCCTGGGGTTCGGCGCGACGCTGGGATACCCCTTCGGCGCGGCAAGCGGCTTTCCATTATCGGCGATCTGGGCTCAACGTGGCGAAGCCCTCAATCTACCGCGAGACGCGCAGCCAGCGCGGTCAGCGTCTCAGCGCACGGCGCGGCGACCTTCAGCTCCAACAACGGGTCGGCACGCGTGCGACCGAGATTGATCGCGGCGATCGGCTTACCCATCTGTTGCGCCCACACGCTGAAACGGTAGCCCGAATAAACCATCAGCGACGAACCGACGACCAGCATCGCATCCGCCGCCTCGAGCGCGCGGGTGGCCTCATCCACCGTCACCCGCGGCACATTCTCGCCAAAGAACACCACGGACGGTTTCAGCAGTCCGCCGCAATTCGGACACGCCGGAATGCGGAAGCCGCCCAGATCGTGCCATTCGAGGTGCGCGTCACCGTCGGCGGCGGGCTCGGCGACCACGTCGAGCAACGCGGGGTTGTCGGCTTCGAGCGTTTGCTGGATCGTCGCGCGGGCATGCCGCATGCCGCAATCCAGACAGGTCACGGCGCCAATGCTGCCGTGCAGTTCGATCACGTCGCGGCTGCCCGCGCGTTGATGCAAGCCGTCGACGTTTTGGGTGACGAGAGTCGGCACATGCCGAGCAGCTTCGAGTCTGGCCAACGCAAGATGGGCGGCATTCGGCTGAGCCTCGGCGACCACCGGCCAGCCGATCATGCTGCGCGCCCAATAACGCTGCCGCGACGCCAGCGAGCCGAGGAACTCCTGCAAGGTGATCGGCGGCGAGCGCTTCCACTCGCCGTTTTCGTCGCGGTAACCAGGGATGCCGGAGTCTGTGCTGATGCCCGCGCCGGAGAGCACGAACAGACGCGGATGGCGTTGCACGAAATCATGCAACTCGTTGAGCGCGGGCGTTTCGATTGGGGCGGGCTGGAGGTCGGTCATGAGCGCGGGCGGTCGGGGGTAGGCGAGGATACGCGGCGATCAGGCGGCGAGGCGAGGATGAACTCCCGGCAGACAGAAAGGCCGCACTGGCCTAGCGCCGGCGGCCACGTGGTCCCGTGGCGACCTTTGGCTGGCGCGCCTGCCACTCGGCGAACGCCGTGTGGTAGCGCTCGAGCGCATCATCGTACAGATCGAAGACACATGGGCTGCATCCGCTATGACAGCAATCGTCGAGACCAGGCCGCACAGGCGCCACCGGGGGTGGATCGTCGCGCAGTTTGCCCTTCGGCGAAGCTGGAGGCACGGCGGTATCCGGGTGGCCAGGATCGATCAGTATATGTTGATCTGCCGCGCGGTGTGCGGTGT
>JBEKNG010000697.1:0-3637 GCA_049523075.1 Paraburkholderia sp. | reverse complement strand
TCCGGCTCGGGCAAGAGCGTGACGATGATGGCCCTGATGGGCCTGATCGAAGCGCCGGGCAAGGTCAGCGCCGACGAGATCAGCTTCGACGGCAAGGATTTGCTGAAAGCGTCGCCGAAAGAGCGCCGCAAGATCATCGGTAAAGACATCGCGATGGTGTTCCAGGACGCGCTCACCAGCCTGAATCCGAGCTATACGGTCGGTTATCAGATCAAGGAAGTGCTGAAGCTGCACGAAGGGCTGCGCGGCGCTGCGCTGCACCAGCGCGCGCTCGAATTGCTCGACCAGGTCGGCATTCCCGACGCGAAAAACCGCATCACGTCGTTTCCGCACCAGATGTCGGGCGGCATGAACCAGCGCGTGATGATCGCGATGGCGGTCGCCTGTAATCCGAAGCTGCTGATTGCCGACGAGCCGACCACCGCGCTCGACGTGACGATCCAGGCGCAGATCATGGAGCTACTGGTGAAGCTGCAGAAGGAACGCGGCATGGCGCTCGTGCTGATCTCGCATGATCTGGCCGTGGTGTCGGAAGTCGCACAGCGGGTGGCGGTGATGTACGCGGGCGAGGTAATCGAGACCAACAAGGTACCGGATATCTTCGCGGCGCCGCATCATCCGTACACGGAAGCGCTGCTGGCGGCGATTCCCGAGCACAATGTCGGTGCGGTACGTCTGGCGGCGTTGCCGGGTATGGTGCCGGGACGCGACGACCGTCCGAAGGGATGTCTGTTTGCGCCGCGCTGCAAGTACGTGGTGGACGACTGCACCAAGGCGCGGCCGGCGCTGGCGCCGTTGCAGGGCCTTACGGACGCAACCCCGGACGTAACCCCGGACGTAACCCCGGACGGAACCCCGCAGGTAACCAGGGTACGCTGTATCAAGCCGCTGAACCTCACCGGTGACGCAAACGTCCACACCCACGGAGGCGCACGATGAATGCAGTACCCGAAACGCGCCGCCAGACGGGTCAGGCGGGCGATCACGTGCTGGTCGCCGATCAGCTGGCGCGGCACTACTCGGTGCGCCGCGGCATGTTCGGTCATGGCACGGTGAAGGCGTTGAACGGCGTGTCGTTCTCGCTCGACCGCGGCAAGACGCTGGCCGTGGTCGGCGAATCCGGATGCGGCAAGTCGACGCTCGCGCGTCAACTGACGATGATCGAAGGTCCGACGGCCGGCCGTCTGCTGATCGACGGTGAGGATGTGGCTGGCGCCGATCACGCGAAGGTCGCGGCGTTGCGCCGGCGCGTGCAGATGGTGTTCCAGAATCCGTTTGCCTCGCTCAATCCGCGCAAGACCGTCGAGCAGACGCTCGGCGAGCCGCTTGCCATCAACACGCAGTTAAGCGCCGGCGAGCGCGCCGAGCGGATCGCGCAGATGATGCGCACCGTGGGCCTGCGGCCGGAGCACGCCAAGCGCTATCCGCATATGTTTTCGGGTGGTCAGCGCCAGCGTGTGGCGATTGCGCGCGCGATGATTCTCGATCCGCAGATCGTCGTCGCCGACGAACCCGTGTCCGCACTCGACGTGTCGATCCAGGCGCAGATTCTGAATCTGTTCATGGATCTGCAGGCGCAGTTCAAGACCAGCTACGTGTTTATCTCGCACAACCTGTCGGTGGTGGAGCACATTGCCGACGATGTGATGGTGATGTACTTCGGCGGCGTGGTCGAACTGGGCGACAAGAAGCGCATTTTTACGAATCCGCGCCATCCGTACACACGGGCACTGATGTCGGCGACGCCGTCGATCTTCGAGGTCGATCGCAGCATCAAGATCAAGCTGCAAGGCGAGATGCCGTCGCCGCTCAATCCCCCGTCGGGTTGCACGTTCCACCAGCGCTGCCCGTATGCGATCGAGCGCTGCCGCAGCGAGGAGCCGAAGCTGCGTGAAGTGGATGGGCGCCAGGTGTCGTGCCATCGCGCTGAGGAGGTGGGGGACGTGGATGCCTGAAGCGTTGGCGGCGCGTCGTCCTGCGCGCCGCCTGCGTGAAGGCGGCTGTTGCGCCGTTTTCGCGCGGCGCTGGCGAGTGTGCCTGCTGGGATGGACCGCGCTCGCCTGCGTCCTGGCCGGGTCTGCCTGGCCTGTCGACACGGCCTACGCTGCGGGCGCGGTCGCGAACACGCCTGCGCAAAGCGGGCGGCCGGCGCTGCCAGTGCCCGGTGCGCCTCGCGTGTCCAATGCGGCGCCCGGCCAGCCGCGCGCCACCTTACCCGGTTTCAATCCACCGCCGGCGAACTCGGCCAATACGGCGAGCGGTCCGGTGCGTACGCAGCCGGCGCATATGCCGTTCTATGTCGCGACACGCGGCACGACCACCATCTACATACTCGGCACGCTGCACGTCGGCGATCCGGCTGACTATCCGGCAAACAAGCCGTTCCGACCGCAGATCCTGGCCGCGCTCGCAGCGTCGCCAACGCTCGCGCTGGAGTTGTCACCGGACGACTTGCTGGTGTCGCAGGACGACGTTTCGAAGTACGGCGTGTGCCGGAGCGCGTGCCTACCCAAGTATTTGCCGGAATCGCTATGGCATAAGCTCGAAGTCCGCTTGCGCGGCAATCCGGCTGCGCTCGACGAGATCAAGAGAATGCGGCCCTGGCTCGCTTCGCTGCTGGTCGAAACCTACGACTCCCTGAGTGCCGGGCTGCAAACCGAGTACGGCACCGAGGCGCAGTTGCAGAACGTTTATCTGCGCACGCGCGGCAAGATTGTCGGCCTCGAGACGCTCGGGGAGCAGATGCGCGCGTTCACGAGCCTGTCGTCTGCGCAGCAGCGGGAGATGCTGGCGCAGGATCTGGTACAGACGCCTGCCGGCAACCTGGCGGATGTTCAGACCTTGCACCGGCTCTGGCAGGTGGGCGATGCGGACGCGATCGCCGCATGGCAAACGGCCAAGTCCGAGGTGCTGGCGCGTGACAAGCGGGTGTCCGATTCGATTGATAACAAGATCGTGTACGAACGGAACCGGCGTTTCGTCACGCGGATGCTGTTGATTGCCGGACCGAACAAGCCGGTGTTTGTGGCCGTTGGCGCATTGCACCTTGGCGGCCCGAAGGGCGTGCTGCAGTTGCTGCGGCAGCACGGGTTTGTGGTGGAGCCGGGGTGAGGGCGTATTTCTAGCGCAAGGCTTGCGCCACACTATCAACCACCGGCGCCCAGTCCCCCAGCACCGCTTGCCTGAACAGACGCGCGTTCGGATACCAGGGCGAATCGCTGCGGTGTTCCAGCCAGCGCCAGTCCGAGTTCGCCGGCAGCATCACCCAGACCGGCTTGCCTAACGCGCCCGTCAAGTGGGCAACGCCGGTGTCCACGGCAATCACGAGATCCAGATTCATGACCAGTGCGGCGGTATCGGTGAAATCGTGCAGTTCGGCGGTGAAATCGCGCGGCAGCGAGTTATCCGGCGCGTCGGCAAGTTGCGCCTGGGACGGCCCTTTTTGCAGCGAGAACCAGGCAACGTCGTCAAGCCTGGCGAGCGGCGCGAGGTCTTCCAAACGCATCGACCGATAGCGGTCATTGCCGAAGATCGGACTGCCGGCCCACACCAGGCCAATCTTGCGCCGCGAGCCGGTGACCTTGTCGACGCGTTCGCGCCACATTTCCACTTTGGCGTCGTCGGCGAACAGATACGG
>JBEKNG010000696.1:0-3643 GCA_049523075.1 Paraburkholderia sp. | reverse complement strand
CGAACGCCTGGCGCAGGCCTGCGTTGACCATTTCCCACATCAGACCTGTGTGCCCGTTCAGGCCATTGCCGGGCCAAGTGAGCGCGGTCCACGACACCTGCTGGTTGAAGTAGGAGAGCGGCGTGCCGTCGACTTCGAGCTCCGTGCGCGTCACATTCGCGCTGGGCAGCGCCATGATCTCGAAGTGGTAGCCTGCGTCGCCCTGCGCATACAGTTGCGCGCCAAGCGTCGGCAGTAGCCGGATTGCCGTGAGGAACGCCGGATCGAACTGCAGCGCCTGAGGGCGCAGTTCATCCGGTACCCACTGATCGCCCTGCGGCTTCAGCACGCCCGCCAGTTGTGTTGTCATGAAGCGGGCAATCAGGCCGGTGTCGGGACGCACATAGTGTCCAAGTTCGGCAAAGGATGCGTCCGCATTCGTGTCGTAGAACGGGTACCGTCCATTCATGGCCGAGTTGAACGGCGCCGCCACGCTCGCGCGCCACGCCTCGTTCAGGCTGGCCGCTGCCGGCTGCAGGATGGTTTGCCAGGCGGTATCGAGCGGCCGTGCGAAGAGCGCGTCGCCGAAGCCCACCCACGCCGTCCCGAGGCTCGCGGCGGTGAGCGCCGCGTCGTCGCGCGCCTGTGCGAGTTCGGACAGCTTGCCCTGAAACACGGCCTGTGCGAGCGAGCGGGCCATCGCCTGTGCATCGGGGCTTGTCGCGATCTGCTGGAGTTTCAGGCGCATGGTGGTGGCCACCGTCAGGTAGTGCGCGAGGCTCACGCCATTGAGCTCGGTCAGGGCCTTTGCCTCGTGGCTAGCGGTGTTTGCGCTGGTGCCGCTGTCGCCCATGAGTGCGAGCAGTGGGCCGAAAGGCTTATCGAGCGGGTTGACGACTTCAGCCTGGGTTTTGTCGCCGCTGCCTATCAGGCTTTGCGCCTTGCGTACCAGCGTATCGGTCAGCGCCTGCGATGGGCGGCCCGCCTGCGCCTGATACTGCACCGACTTCATCAACGCGATCAGCGGCGAAGTCTGTGCGTCTGTGAGGCGCGTCAACTGATCGATCGCACCGCTCAGGTTCGCGGCAGGCTGCCACTGGATGCTGTTGAGCATGCCCTGCCACGCGGCGGTGTATTCGGCGAAATAGCGCGCGGTGAGCCGCGCTTTCAGGTCGTCGCTGGCACGCTTCGTGTCGCTTGTTGTGATAGCCGCGACTGTTGCCGCTGCTCCCTCCTGCGCTATAGCCGTACCTGCGGAGGATGCCGCCCCGTCATCCCGCAGAGGGACTTTCTTCGGGGCGCTGGATAACACCCAGTCGCCGTTCACGTGCCGCTCGTTTGCGGCCTTCTCGATTGCCTGCGCGATCATGCCGTCCCATGCCGCGCGGGTGTAGATACCGGGCACGCTTTGCGTGGTCGAGAAAAGCCCGCGTGCGTCGGCACCGTTTAGCAAAGTCATGAGCGAGGCGTCTGCGTACTTGCCCTTGGCGTCGTCGATGATGCCTTGATAGACCGTGTCGTCGGCGTTGGTAAGTCCGATCTGGTTGATCAGCGTACTGCGTGCGGCGCTCACAATCGCCGCTGAGGCAGGGGTGCGCCATTCCGGATGCGCCTTTAGATGGCTCGCGTAGAAGCTAGCGAGCCGCTCCGACGTGTCGAGCCATTCACCGGTCGACATGGCGGCCGGTACGGGCCACGCGGCGGCGATCTGCTCCGTCAGGAAAGCCGGCTCGGTGCGGCTGGGTTCAGCCAGCATCAGGTACGCTTGGAGCGCGTTATAGCCGCGCCGCTGCGCGTCGCGGCTTTGCAACGCATCGGCGCGCACCTGCGCGAGATCCGCGAGCGACGCTTCGAGCGTCTGCACGACGGGGCGCTGCAAGTTGCGGTTGGCTGCTGTCCGGTACGGTTGCCAAAGCGCCTGGAGAATGGCGTCATTGCGGCCCACGCCTGCGCGCAGGTACCAGGGTGCGCCATGCTGCTGGCGATACTCGAGCATCTCGATCCGCTGTTGCAGCGCGAGTTGCGCGCGTAGCGCGGTGGGAGTGCCGGCGGCGGCAGCGAGCGCGGCGTCGGCGCTCACCTGCGCTTCGTGGATCAGATGCTGGTTGCCGACAGCCGAGATCGTCATCGCGACGCACCAGCCGATTGCCACGACCGTTACGAGCGTAGCCAGCGCACTCGGCCAGTAGAAGCCGACGCGTTTGCCGTGATGACGGCGTACATCGGCGCCGATCTCATGCCACGTGGCAAGAAGCGATGCCGGCTGCACGCGCAGAGCGAGGGCGTTGCCGGCTTCCGCGGTCAGTTCTGTTGCTGTGCCAAGTGTCCTTGGCGCGGTGGCGGACCGTTCCTGGGCCGCGGCGGCATCTACCGGGATCGGCACGGGGACCACGCCTGCACCTGGAAACGTCGGAGCGAACATCACGCCCGCCAGCGGCGCACGAAGCCACTTCGAGGCGACAAGGGTTTCCCAGCCTGTCACGATGCGCTCGCGTTGATCGCCGATGTAGACCGAGATCTGCGCGAGCCAGGAGATCCAGTCCGGCTCGCGGCAAAGACGCACGCCTCTATAAGCCGACACGCGTTCAAGGGTGGTAAGTTGCTCTTTCAGTGCTTCGGCGCTATCGCGGGCTGATTGGCGTGGATAGCCACCCATTAGGGCCGCCACCGCGTTGAACCGTTCGGACTGCTTTCCAGTCGCTGGCACCGCGAGTCACAATTGTTTGTAATGCTAAGTTTTTGAGATTGGAGGTGTCGGAACGCGATGGCAATCGGAGTGGATTTTTTGGCTCAACCGGAGTCAGAAACTTCTGACGCGGTTTGAGCGGTTGGGCGACGTTCTCGCGATCGGACGCCTAACAGGCGTCGGTCTTCACTGTTCCGGTCGGGCGTAGCGCACGGGTGGAGGCATCGACGGTTGCGGGCGCAGTGCCCGGTTGGTGTTAGCTATCGGGCCAGCCGCAGCAGACAGCTTCCACGCAAGATATGAATTCAGTTATCTTGGAAATAACGCCAGCAAATATTTACCGACTAATTGGCCTTCGACTATCCACCTGATGCTGTTGCCGTATCCCGGCGCCTGATGACTGGCCCAGCCCAGCCTGGGATGGAAAAATTTATGAAAGCAGAGATGACCCGCGCGCTTCGCCATCTATCACGCATGCCGGCAACTGTCCTCGCGGTGGCCAGCCTCGGCCTGGCGCTGAGCGCCCACGCCGACACGACTCAACCAATCGGCGTGGCGTTCGTTTATCTCGGCAACCCCGGCGACGCGGGCTGGGCTTACGCACACGAGCACGGCGTCAAGGCCATCGAAGCGCAATTCGGCGACAAGATCCAAGTGCGTGCCACTCGCCACACGAACAAGGAGACATCTCTGTGAGCCTCACCATCCCTTCGACGCCCGACGGCGCCCCCCCCGTTTACCCGCCGCAGGGTCTCACGCCGACGCACGAGCAGATCGTGCGCCACCTACGGCATTCGAGCGCGATCGCCGAACGCGCGACGCTGATGGGCCATCATCCGTTCGGTGCGATCCTGGTCGGCCCTGATCAGGAAACCGTATTGATGGAGCAGGGTAACGTCGACACGGTCAACCACGCCGAATCCGTGCTGGCGCGTGTCGCCGCGCTGAACTTCACGCCGGAGTATTTGTGGAGCTGCA
>JBEKNG010000695.1:0-3643 GCA_049523075.1 Paraburkholderia sp. | reverse complement strand
TGAACTTACTCACTTCGACGCCGCCGGCCAAGCGCATATGGTGGACGTCGGCGCAAAACAGGAAACCAAACGCATCGCCATCGCGCGCGGCTCGATCCGCATGCTGCCGGAGACGTTTGCGTTAATCCGCGACGGCAACGCAAAGAAAGGCGATGTGATCGGGATCGCGCGCATCGCGGCGATTCAGGGCGCAAAGCGCACCGCCGATCTGATTCCGCTCTGCCATCCGCTCGCGCTGACGCGCGTTACGGTGGATTTCGAGCTCGACGAGACGTTACCTGGCGTGCATTGCACGGCGCAGGTGGAGACGTTGGGACGCACGGGCGTGGAGATGGAAGCGCTGACGGCCGTACAGGTCGGCCTGCTGACCGTGTACGACATGTGCAAGGCGGTGGATCGCGGCATGACGATCACCGACGTGAAAGTGCTTGAAAAGCACGGCGGGAAATCGGGGGATTGGGTGGCGGCTTAAGCTGCTGCGCCCAACCGCCCTACCCTCAAGCGGGACAGCGGCTGCAATCAGTCGTCGCTGTCGTCGTCCTGATTGACGTCCTTCGGCGGCATACCGTACAACTTGACGAGCTCCGCCGTGAAGCCCGTGAGGCTCTTCTGTTCATCGCAAAGTTCGTACAGATAGCCCAGTTGCGACGGCCAATCCTTCAGTTCCTCAGCGAAAATCTTCAGACGCGCCACCGTATCGAAGGCGGCATTCGTGTCGCCGCTCAGCGCCTGCAGCACCGCGTAGCGGCGCAACACAGTTTCACCCGGCAGCAGCGCAAGCGCCTGCTTGTGCATTGCCAGCTTGTGGTCCAGATCCATCGCGTTCATCGGCAACAGCGTCGCCATCCCGTACTCGCCCCACGCGCGGAACAGGAACGACGGATCCTCGGAATACTGCTCGGCCGGATGGCTGCCGTAATACAGCACCTCAGCCCGGTTGTAGTCGCGGCAAATCGGATACAGCGCGGCCAGCCCACCGAACACGATTACCGCGTAGAGCCCGAACGATACGCGACTCGGCAGCAGTCGCAAGGAACGCGTCTCCAGCAGGCCGAACACGAACATCGCCGGCAGCAGGAAGAACATGTATTGCTGCGGATACTCGACCAGCGCGTGCATCACCAGCACGCCAATCAGCGCGATGCCGAACACGCGCGCCGCCGTGTGCGCCGCACGCACGACCCGCACGAGCCACGCCACCAGACCCAGCAGCACGATCGCAACGCCGGTCAGCCCGGTTTTGCCCAGCAGATCGAGGAAGATGTCGTGCGAGTTGTTGGCAATCTCGACGCTGCCCAGCGTCCGGACAAAGTCGTACTGGTAACGCGGAAACTCGCCCCAGCCTACGCCCAGCAAGGGGTGCGTCTTGAACATCGTCCAGCCGTACTTCCACAGCGCAATGCGCGGAGCGATCTGGCTTGCGTCCTTGAAGCGGTCGGCGGCCGACACGTCCAGCTCAAGCTGGTAGCGCACGTTGGCCCAGCGGACCACGGCATTCATGACGAAGAACAGCACGCCAAGCGCGAGCGGAACCAACCACTCGCGATTGCTGCGACGCAGAGCGGGGTTACGTCTGACTTCCACGAACGCCATCCAGAAACCGGCCACCACGATCACGCCCATCTGCAGCCACGGACCGCGCGAAACGGTCAGCGCCAGCCCCGTCGAATAAATCACTGACAGCAGCGCCCACACGATCACCGGCAAGCGCCGCGTCTGCACCAGGTACATGGCTCCAGCCATCGCGAACGCAATATAGGTGGCCAGGTGGTTGGCCTGCGCCATATTGCCGAATGGCCGGCGATCGACGGTGATGTTGTAAGCGACGACCAGCGGCGTGAACTTGGTCTCGAGATGGAACAGCTGGATCACCTGGCAAAATACCGCGAACAGACCGCCCACGATCAGGGCTGCCGCCGTCCAGCGCAACACCGTCTCGGTCATCTTGACCCGGCTGAAAGCGTAGCCGGTGTGCGTCGCCATGAACGCCGCCAGCAGATAGCCACCACCGAGCCAGTTCATCGACGGCTGCGCGACCGGCAATACGAACGTCTGCGCGATCAGCAGCAATCCGAACAACAGCGGCACCAGGGCGACCGTCGGCGACTCGAACGTGACACGCGAGCGCTGCGTCCAGACCAGCAGCACCACGGCGGCGCTGGTCAGCACGTACAGCGTCAGCGCGGTAAATTCCGCGTAAAAGGTCGGGATCGGATAGGTATGGTTGACTACGGCGTAAGGAAGAATCAACGCACAAGCCAGTAGTACCAGAGATAAATAGCGCGGAAATGGGGTGGGCATGAGTAACCGGGGGCGTCAGCAACCGGCGCACTATACAAAAAAATTCTCCCGCTGTGCGCCGGATGGCCCTAAATATCCCAAAATCGGCTAGTTGCGGCCGCGGACGAGCATCAACTCCGGCATTCAGGCGGCGCCAGATTGGACGGCAAGGTCGGCGCCTCGGCTGGCGATGGCCCAACACCTGGCGCAGGTAATGACGACGCACTCTTGCCACCGGCAAAACACTCCCAGGTCACCGTTCCGGGTTGGGCTGCGCCCTTGGCCAGCGCGATCCGTGCAGTTGGCGTATCGGCGTTATCGGGCACCGACGGCACCAGCACCAGCGTATTGGAACCGGCCGGCGCGACCTTGGTGGTGAATGCGACGGTAATCTGCCCCGTGTCGTCATCGACATGCACGGACTCGACATTGCGGGTGCCAGGCGGTGGTGCATAGCCTCCGCTGAACGCGCTGCCGCTCGCAGCGTTCTCGGCCACCGCGAGCCGCGCCGACGCCGCGAGCGACAAGCCTTCGCCAACCCGGCTGCGGGCCAGATAGTCCTGGTAGGCGGGAATCGCATAGGCGGCAATCACCCCGACGATGGCGAGCACGATCATCAGTTCGATCAGCGTGAAGCCGAGCTTGCGGCTCACCCGAGCGATCCGTGCGGGCCATTGCACGCAGGGATCGGAGATCGGTGCACCCGAAGCAGGGTCGTCGCGCCGCAATAGCACGCAACGGAAAGCAGAAGTGGGAAAAGTAACGGTCATCGGCAGGCTCCTGAAACGAAAAACGCCTGCCCCGCGAATCGGGACAGGCGCTTTGATCGTATCCAGCAGTGCTGATCCTAAACAGTCTGCCGGATGGCCAACGTTGGACCTCGCCGACGGAGCGCAGGTGGACCACCCCGCCCTCAGTGTGAACCCGGCGGCGTGCCGGGTGGTAACTGTCCGGCAGCCCGGTTAGCGTTGCGGCGCTTCAGCAGGTAGCCGAGGATCACCACGAACAGCGCACCCCCGACGCTCATGCCGTACTCGGCCACCGGCGAGTCGAGGATCGGCCAGCGGTCGCCGGCCGGGTCGTTGATGATGAGGCCACCGGCAATCCAGCCCAGCAGCGCCGCCCCAAACGTAATGACGACAGGAAACCGGTCCAGCATTTTCAGCACCAACTGGCTGCCCCACACGATCAACGGGATGCTCACGACCAGCCCGAAGATCACTAGCGCGAGGCGGTGCTCTGGATCAGCCTGTTCGGCCGCGCCGGCGATCGCGATCACGTTGTCGAGGCTCATCACGGCGTCAGCGACGACGATGGTCTTGATTGCGGCCATCAGCCTGTCAGCCGGCTTAATGCTGTCGTG
>JBEKNG010000694.1:0-3654 GCA_049523075.1 Paraburkholderia sp. | reverse complement strand
GGCGCTGCACCTGGGGGCAATCGGCTACACGCTCAAGCCGACCGCACGCTCGACGCTGGAAGCGGCGATCCGTCGCCTCGAAGCGCGCCTGCAGCAACGCCTGAAGCGCGTGCTGGTGATCGAGGACGACCCGCCGATGCGCGAGAGCATCCGCGCGCTGCTGCAAAGCGACAACACGGAGATCGTGGCGGTGGCGACGTTGGCGAGCGCGTTCGAGGAACTGGCGGCCAGCACCTTCGACTGCGTGGTGACGGACCTCGCGCTGCCGGACGGCACTGGCTACGATCTGCTCGAACGGCTCGCGCTCGACGCTGCTCATGTCGCGCTGCCGGTGATCGTCTATACCGGCCGGATGCTGTCCAGCGAAGAAGAGCACCGGCTGCGCCGCTATTCGAAATCGATCATCATCAAGGGCGCAAAGTCGCCCGAACGCCTGCTCGACGAAGTCACGCTGTTCCTGCACAGCGTGGAATCGTCACTCGCGCCGGAACAGCAACGCATGCTGCGCACCGTGCGGCAACGCGACAACGCCTTCGAAGGTCGCAGCATCCTGCTGGCGGAAGACGACGTGCGCAACATTTTCGCGCTGTCGCACGTGATCGAGCCGCTCGGCGCGAAGCTGCAGATTGCGCGCAACGGTCGCGAAGCGCTCGAGTTGCTGGAGAGCGAGCCTGAGGTCGATCTGGTGTTGATGGACATCATGATGCCGGAGATGGACGGCCTGACCGCGATGGCTGAGATCCGCCGTAATCCGCGCTTTGGGCATCTGCCGATCATCGCGCTGACCGCGAAGGCGATGGCAAACGACCGGGTGCGCTGCCTCGAAGCGGGCGCGGACGATTACATCTCGAAGCCGATAGATGTCGACAAGCTCGTCTCGCTGTGCCGTGTGTGGCTACGGCAGCGGTAGGGGGTAGAGAAACCTGCCATGAAGACGACCCTAACTGCGCCCGAACCGCGACCGCCGCGCATCAGCAATTTCGACATCGAACTGACGCTGCTGCTGGAGGCGATCTACCTGAAGTACCAGCACGATTTTCGCCATTACGCGATGTCGTCGCTGCGCCGCCGGCTGACCCAGGCGCTCGACGAATTTGGCCTCGCCACGCTGTCGCAGTTGCAGGACCGGATCATGCGAAGCGGCGCGGATTTCGCAAGGCTGTTTCAATACCTGACGGTGCAGGTGAGCGATATGTTCCGCGATCCGGCCTATTTTCTGGCGCTGCGCCAGCAGGTGATGCCGGTATTGCGGACCTATCCGTCCATCAAGGTGTGGGTGGCGGGGTGCAGCACGGGCGAGGAACTGTGGTCGCTGAAGATTCTCTTCGATGAGGAAGACTTGACCGAGCGCACCTTGTTCTACGCGACCGATATCAACCCCGACGCGCTGGCGCGTGCCGAAGCCGGTATTTACGCGCTCGACCGGATTGCCGGCTTCACGCAAAACTATCTGGCGGCGGGCGGCAAGCGGTCGCTCTCCGACTACTATCACGCGGCGTATGGCGGGGCGCGCTTTGCCGGCACCCTGAAGGACCGGGTGGTGTTCGCCGATCACAGCCTGTCTACCGACGAAGTGTTTCTTGAAGCACACCTGGTGTCGTGCCGCAACGTTATGATCTATTTCGACCGCGCGTTGCAGGACCGTGCGCTGGGGCTGTTTCAGCGCGCCCTCGTACGGCGCGGCTTTCTCGGCCTCGGTAGTAAGGAAAGTTTGCGTTTTTCGAAGCAGCATGAAGCGTTTGACGAGTTTTGTCCGCGCGAGCGCATTTACCAGAAGCGCTAGCGCGAACGCCATGTCCATGTCGCCCGGCCAACCCTGCCGATACTGACGCGAGCTACTATGCGTGCCATCCGTCCCGCCGTGAAGCGCCCGTCCGCCTCGACGCCGTCGCGCGCATTCGAGCTGGTGGCGCTCGGGGCATCGGCAGGCGGGATTGATGTTCTGAACGGGCTCCTGGCCGCGCTACCCGGCGATTTCGCGGCGGCCGTCATGATCGTGGTGCATCTGCCGCCCGATCCGTCGAGTTACCTGGTGGAGAGCTTTAGCCATCGCAGCAGCTTGCCGGTGGTCGAACCGGATGCCGGCGAGCGGATTCTCGCCGGCCGTGTCTATGTCGCGCCGCCCGGCTATCACATGCTGGTCGAAGACGACCGCACGGTAGCGCTATCCACCGAAGCGGCCGTGCGCTTTTCGCGGCCGTCCATTGATGTGATGTTCGAATCGGCGGCGTGGCTGTATCGCGAACGCTTGCTCGCCATCCTGCTCTCGGGCGCCAATGAAGATGGCGTGCGGGGCCTCGAAACGGTGCGCGCCGCAGGCGGTGCCGCCTGGGTGCAAGCGCCCGAAACCGCCTTGTCGCCGGAAATGCCGCGCGCCGCGATCGAACGCGGCGCAGCGGATGAAATTCTGTCTCCCTCTACCATGGCCCGTCGTCTTGCCCGGCTGCCGGCCTTTACCGAACACGAATCCTGACCCGATGCCATGACGAATCTCCCTGTCAACATCCTGATCGTCGACGACATCGCGCATAACATCACGGCGCTCGAGGCGTCGTTGACTGGGCCGGAAATCAACCTGCTGGTGGCCGATTCCGGCACCGCGGCGTTGGACCTGCTGCTCAAGCACGAGGTGGCGCTCGCCATTCTCGACGTCAATATGCCCGGCATGAACGGCTTCGAGCTGGCGTCGCTGATGCGCGGCAGTCCGCGCACCTCGCACGTGCCGATCATCTTTCTGACCGCGACCGCGCAGGACGCCTCGCGCACGTTCCGCGGCTATGAGGCCGGCGCGGTGGATTTTCTCTACAAGCCGTTCGATTCGCGCATCCTGCAATCGAAGGTCGATGTTTTCGTGCAGCTCGAGCAGCAGAAGCGCCAGCTGGCCGCGCAACTGGTGACCACGCGTCAGATGCTGGAGGCCAACGAGATGCTGATGGCCGTGCTGAGCCACGATTTGCGCACGCCGCTGGGGGCAGTGCTGTCGTCGGCGGAGTATCTGATGCGTCTCGGCGCCAGCGAGGCGGTGACGACTACGGCGACGCGCATCAAGAGCAGCTCGCTGCGCATGGCTCGCATGGTCGACCAGCTGCTCAACCTCGCGCGCCTGCAAGGCGGCCGACTGCAATTGCAACCGAGGTCAATCGAACTGGCGACGCTCTGCAAGTCGGTGATCGACGAATTCGCCACCCATAAGGGCGCGGATCAGATCGTCTTTGTGAGCGAGGGCGATTCGGCTGGCCGCTGGGACAACGATCTGATGTGGCAGGCCATCTCGAACCTGATCAGCAATGCGCTGCATCACGGGGAGCCGGGTGGCAGCATCGTCGTGCGCGTCAACGCTGACACCGCCGAGCGGATTGTGCTGAGCGTGACGAACCGGGGCGTGATTCCCGCTGAGATCGTGCCGCACCTGTTCCAGGCATTCGGCGCCAGCAGCGTCGGCGGGCGGCCGCGAGAAGGGCTCGGACTCGGGCTGCACATCGTGCGCGAGATCGTCCATATGCATGGCGGCGAGGTCGGCGTGCAGTCGGATGAAACGCAGGGAACCGTCTTCGCGATCGAACTGCCGCGTACCGCGGTACGCGGGCGTGGCTCGCTGAGCGGACGGTAGGCCGTGGCGTAAAGCCGGCCGGTGATTCGGGTGGCATGTGCCGC
>JBEKNG010000693.1:0-3655 GCA_049523075.1 Paraburkholderia sp. | reverse complement strand
CTGACCAGACTCGACTTGCCGGACCCGGAGACGCCGGTGACCGTGGTGAAGCAGCCAAGCGGGAACCCCACGTCGAGACGATGCAGGTTGTTGCGGGTGACGTGGGCGAGCCGCAACCAGCCGCGCGACGTGCGGGGCGTACGCAGGCTCGGCGCGGGCGTCGCAAACAGATGATGGCGCGTCTGCGACGCAACGACTGCCGCGAGTCCGGCGGGCGGGCCGCTGTAGACCACGCACCCGCCAGCTTCGCCTGCCGCCGGGCCGACGTCCACCAGCCAGTCGGCCCGGCGCATCATCTGCAGATCGTGTTCGACGACGAACAGCGAATTGCCGGCTGCCTTGAGACGCTGCAAGGCCGTGAAAAGCGCTTCACCGTCGGCCGGATGGAGCCCCGCGGACGGTTCGTCGAGCACGTAGACGACGCCGAACAACTGCGACGACAACTGGGTCGCAAGCCGCAAGCGCTGCAGTTCACCCGAGGAAAGCGTCGGCGTGCTGCGTTCCAGTGCGAGATAGCCGAGACCCAGGTCTATGAGGGTCGACAGGCGCTCGAGCAATTCGGCGGCGATCCGCTGGGCGGCGAGGCGCTTTTCTTCCGAGAGATTTGGTGTGCGCCGCACATCCGGCGCCGCCTGATGCGCTGAGCCGCCGGCGGCGACCCGACGGGCAGTTGCGTCGCGTCGGGCCGGCTTGCTGAGCACGCTGCTGTTCGTCATTGCGCCGGTCTCAGGCCACTCGCCCCGCGCTACCGGCTCGAGGATCGAGGCGAGGCGTGCGAGCGGAAGTTGCGCCAGCTCGCCAATATCGAAGCCCGCGAAGGTCACCGAGAGCGCTTCCTTCTTCAGGCGCTTGCCGTGGCACGACGGACATTCGCTGCTGACCATGAACTGCGAGACGCGCTTTTTCATCAGCGCGCTCTGCGTATTCGCGAAGGTGTGCAGCACATAGCGGCGCGCGCCGGTGAACGTGCCCTGGTAGCTGGGCTCAGCCTTGCGTTTGAGCGCGGCACGCGTTTCCTTCGGCGAGAAGCCGGCGTAGACGGGCACGGTCGGCGTGTCGTCGGTGAAGAGGATCCAGTCGCGGTCTTTCTTCGGGAGATCGCGCCAAGGGGTGTCGACGTCGTAACCGAGGGTCACGAGGATGTCGCGCAGATTTTGTCCGTGCCATGCGGGTGGCCACGCGGCGACGGCGCGCTCGCGAATCGTCAGCGAGTCGTCGGGCACCATCGATTGTTCGGTGACCTCATAGACCCGACCGAGACCGTGACAGGTCGGGCAGGCACCCTGGACCGTATTAGGCGAGAAATCTTCGGCGTACAGCATGGGCTGCTTCGGCGGATAGCTGCCGGTGCGCGAATACAGCATGCGCACGAGACTGGACAAGGTCGTGACGCTGCCGACCGACGAGCGTGCGCTCGGTGTGCCGCGTTGCTGTTGCAAAGCGACCGCGGGCGGCAGGCCTTCAATGGCATCCACGTCCGGCGCGCCGACCTGTTCGATCAGGCGCCGGGCGTAGGGCGCCACCGACTCGAAGTAGCGCCGCTGCGCTTCGGCATAAAGCGTACCGAACGCTAATGACGACTTCCCGGAGCCCGACACACCGGTAAATACCACCAGCGCGTCGCGCGGGATCTCGACATCGACGTTCTTCAGATTGTGCTCGCGAGCGCCGCGTACGCGCACAAAGCCTGAGGGGGCGACGGCGGTTGGCGCAGACGGTGCAACGGGGGTTGCAGTGGCCGACTGTGAGGGCGTTCTTTTATCGGAAGAGGTCATGTCAAACTATAACGGGTTGGCGCGCGGGCTGGACAGCGCGGCGCCCGCGGCATGACCCGTGACCTGAGGTAAGACGGGTGCGTCACTTCCTGGCTTTCTTCGGGATGAGGATGTGCGCCAGTTCCTGCAGGAACCGCACGGGCCCCTCTGCGTGTAACGCGCGTCCGCTGCTGAGTGCGCCGTCGATGACCGTTCCGAGTCGTAAGGCAAACGTCTCCGGCTCATCGACGCGTATGGCTCGCCCCAGCTCCTCGAGTCTGCGTCGCAGTTCTCGCTTATGCGCTACCGCGACCTTGCGGGCTGGGTGGTTATCGTCCGCATATTCCGCGGCGATGTTGATCTGCGGGCAACCGCGATAACCCGGACGTGCGATGCGTTCGCCAATCCATTGAAGTTGCGCGTCCAGTTCCTCGCGCGGCGCACTCTTGTGCTGCTCGGCCACCGCATCCCAATGCTGCCAGAAGTCCTCGTCCTCAAGGAGAAGAAAGGCTTCGATCAGATCATCTTTCGTCCCGAAGTGACGATACAGACTCGTCTTGGCGACACCCGCCCGCTCCACGATAAGATCGACGCCAACTGCGCGAGTGCCCTCGCGATAGAAAAGCTCGCTGGCCGTGCGCAGAATGCGTTCCCGCGTATCAGGTGCGGCTCCGCGCGCTTGTTCTCCCTTCTTCATTCAGGCTCAACCTCAAAGATTTGTCATGCTGAAACAGTCGTTTTGATCATAGCACTCGAAGATTTGACGGCACTACAGATCTGTATTATAAAACAGACAGGTCTGTATGGTACTTAATCCTGGAGTGGAGACAACCATGAACGACAGAATGACTGTTGCGGTGTACGGGGCCACGGGCCACACGGGAAAGTTTGTCGTGGCGGAATTGAAGCGGCGTGGCATCGGTGTTGTGCGCATAGGGCGAGATGCTGCGCGTTTGAAGGAAAACATTGCCGGTGATGCGACGCCATGGCGCGTCGCCGCCATCGACGACCCCGGGCAACTCGACGCGGCGATCCGCGGCACAGACGCTGTCATCAACTGCGCCGGGCCTTTTCTTGATACCGCGTTACCGGTCGTCGATGCGGCCTTGCGCGCCAGGATCCCTTATCACGACCTGATGGCGGAACAGGCCGCGCTACAGGCGCTAATCGAGCAACGCGATACGAGCGCGCGCGTGGCGGGGGTGAGGCTGGTTCCTGCCGCGGCGTTCTATGGCGGACTCGCCGATTTGCTCGTCACGGCAGCGGCAGACGAAGATACGCCACTCGATAGGGTCGATATCGCTATCGGCCTCGACAGTTGGCATCCGACGCCTGGAACGCGCCTGACCGGCGAACGCAACCGCGCACGACGGCTTATCCAGAAGCAGGGGAGATTGGCGCCTGTCGCGCAACCTGCGCCCGCAGGCGAGTGGTCCTTCCCGTCTCCGCTCGGCACGATGGACGTCATGATGCTTCCGTTTACGGAGGTGCTCACCGTCTCGCGTCATCTGCGCACTGATACGATCGAGTCCTGGCTCGCGCTCTCGGCCTTGCGCGACATTCGCGACCCCAATACGCCGGCGCCCCGTCCGCACGATGAGCAGGGACGATCAGCTCAACAATTCGTAGTGGATGTGGTGATCGAACAGAGCGGAACGATGCGCCGTGTTACGGCGGCGGGACGTGACATCTATGCGGTTAGTGCGCCGATCGTCGTCGAGGCGACTGAGCGGTTGCTAAGCGGCAAGGTCTCACCGGGCGGCGGTGTCTCGAGTCTTGGAGAAATTTTTGATGCGAGGGATTTTCTTGCCGCGCTAGATACGGTGACGGTTTCGTATGGCGAGGTATCCAGTCCGATACTTAAGAGGAGCTACGCGTAGACAATGGCTCGTTGACCGGAC
>JBEKNG010000692.1:0-3657 GCA_049523075.1 Paraburkholderia sp. | reverse complement strand
AAAAAGAGGACGAATACAAAGGTGGCGACGGGATTCATTGAGCGCCGCCCTGCGAGCTATCCGGAGAACGTCTCTTGGTCTTGAAGTAGACGAGCGCCGTGATGACCGCGCTGATCAGCACCCACAGCAGTTGATACCAGTAGAAGAACGGGAAATCGAACAGTTGGGGTTCGACCTTGTTGTATGACGGCACCCAGATCATCGCGATCCAGGGGAGCAACAGCAACCAGAGCCAGCGTTTGCTGGCCTTGTTCGCGGTGGCGTCGTGAGCCATGACGTCTCCTCTTTCCTTTTATTGATTTGTGTCCCGCGGTTGACGGGTGGCGGACCCGGCGGCTGGAGGTCGCGCCGCGAACAGGCCACGGACGCCCCGAAAGCAAGGAAAGAGTATAGGAGTCGCAAAGGTACGGTCAAGCAGGGACGACCCGAGGCAAATCCGCAAAGCAGAGAGGGACGGAAGGACGGAAGAAACGAGGGAGGGAGGGAAGGCGCAGCGGGGGGGACGCCCGCTGGGCGGGCGCGGCAGCTTCTTGAAGTACGCGGCGCCGAGGGTAGCGTCCGGCGAGCCGGTGTGCGGGCCGACGCGGCGGCCGGCCCTGAATCGTGTGCACCGAGCCGCGTGCACCAAGCCGTGGCCTAGATCGAGAACGAACCGCCGTGCTGCCCGGTCGATTCCTGCAGGCCCTTGATCCACTTGCGCGCCGGCAAGCCGAGTCCAGCTTCGATGACCTTGGCGCGCGCCTGCAACGTCGCGAACGGCACCTCGAGCGCCGGCCCCGAAAACGCGATCGCCACGCGGTTGCCGTCGTGCACTTCGGGCAGCGCGAACACGCGGCCGTCGAAGGCTTCGTTCAGGCGCTTCATGTTGCGCACGAAGCTCGGGTGATCACCAAACAGATTCACCGTCACCACGCCTGCGTCAGCCAGGCACGCCCGCACCGCACGATAGAAGGCGACACTGTCAAGCACCGGACCGCGTGCCGTGGCATCGTAGACGTCGATCTGCAGCGCACCGATCGTGCCGTGGTTGGCACGGTCATTGACGAAGTCCCATGCATCGGTTTCGTGCACCGTCAGACGGGCATCGTCATGCGGCAATTCGAACATCGTGCGTGCCGCGACCACCACAGCCGGATTCAGCTCAACGGCTTCGACCTTCGCACGCTTCAAAAAACGATATGCGAACTTGGTCAGCGCCGCTGAGCCGAGACCGAGCTGGACGATGCGCTTCGGCGTTTCGAGGAACAGCAGCCAGGCCATCATCTGCTGTGCGTATTCAAGCTCGATATGATCGGGCTTGCGCAAACGCATCGCGCCTTGCACCCATTCCGTGCCGAAGTGCAGATAGCGCACGCCACCCTCTTCCGAGAACGTCACCGGTGCGAAGCGCGGCTTGCGCGGCGTTTCGATTTGCGGGGCGTCGTCGAAGTCTTCGTCACGCGATGCGCGCTTGCTCGTGCGCGCCATTTTCTGCATTTTCTGGCTTGCGTCAGCGGAGTCGGCCTGTTTGTTGCGGAATGCTCGCGCTTCAGCCGAAGCACGCTTGATCAGTTTCGTCATGTGGGGATGTCGCGTCAAAGACGCTATTTTGGTTCGAACGAGAGCATAGCATTGGCCGGGCTCGCTTTTCTTTTCCATGTAGGGTTGCAGCGGGTGTACGCAGAGTTCGCGAAGCTTGGCGTATAGGCTAGCGGGCGCGACCGCGCGGGGCGTCGACGAGGTCCGGCGCGATGAGCCAGCGTCGCAGCACTTCCCACGCCTTGAGTTTCTCCGCATAAGGCAGCGTGTAAGCAGGGCTGCTCGAAGGAAGGCTGATGAATTCGACCTTTCCCACAGCGTCCTGCAGCGCCCGCATGCCGAGCCGCGTCGCCGTGCCGCCGTTGAAGGCGACGGCGGCAAGATGCGGCAGCGATTCGACCAGAGCAAGCAGGTCGTTACTCGCATGGTTGCGGATCCGGCTGTCCAGACTGCCTTCGCGCTGTGCCTCTGCGACCACATCCCACAGTCCGACCCGGTGACGCAGCAGTGTCTCCAGGCGGGTGTGATAGTCGAGGCTGGGTAAGTCCTCTCCCGTGACGTCACCGATCAGGGACCAGAAACGATTCTGCTTGTGCGCGTAGTACTGGGCTTGCGCCAGCGAGACTTCGCCCGGCAGGCTGCCGAGCACCAGCACTCTCGTGTTGGCGTCCACGACGGGAGGAAAGCAGCGCTTCGGCGTCATGACGCCTTCCCGCCGCGGCCATGCTGAGCAACCGGATGGGCGCGTGAAGCCGTGTGCTCGAGTGGCCGTCCATGTTCGCGCGGATGCGCCCGCGGCTCCTGCGCTGACACTGCGGGCGATGCGGCAGCAAGATGCGCCCACAGCGCGGGCAGCATGCACTCGGTGACCATCAGCGGCGCGCCGTGGCGCTCGAATACCGAGCGGCGTGCAACCAGCGCCTGCGGATGCGCCTCGGCGATTTCACGAGCAGCCAGCCGGTACAGCGGATGACGCGCCGTGAGCCGGCGGCTCACCAGCGCCGAGCGCGAGACACTGCTGTCGCTGTAGAGCAACTCGGCCAGCGGCCGAGTGCGCAAGCGGCGCATCGGCTGCCAGACGCCGACGCTCGCCGCCAACGGCGCAATGCTGTGCGCCGCGACGAACGGCGTGCCGTCGACCGACAACACCACTTCCCGCACCCACACCGGCGCGCGACAGTCGACGCCGAGCGCGGCGTACTCGTCCGCCCACGGCAACGCGACGGCTTCGCGCGTGACGCGTACCGCAACCGCACCGAGCGTGCGCAGATGCGCGGTCAGCGAACCACCGCGCGTGAGCCAGTCTTTCTGATCGCGACTGAAACCGGGTAAGGGCGCGACGCGCCAATGGGCGTCAGCGGCATCGAAACAGATGAGCATGGTGTCGGATTATAACGGCGCTGGGTAGGGATGGTCCTCTTCGCGGGCAACTCATAGGTTCCCCACTGCCCCCCTTCCGTGCTGACCTGCATCAATCCATTCGTAGCTTTCAGAAAGGTCTGATTTTCCTCCCACCGACTCGCGCGATAAAAGATCCCTGCATTGCAAATGCCGGCGGTCCGCCCAAACCCAATGCATGGGCGGGCCATATGATCAGATATTCAAGGAGAAGAAAGATGAGAACGTTCCTGGGTACAACTGCGTGCGCCATGGCGGTCCTGTTCACGACCGGTTGCTCAGCACCGTTGAACCGCGCGACCGAGACCTCACTGAACCAGGCCGTCGGCATCGAAGTGAAGCCTGTCGCAGATGGCGTCTCGGTCAAACTGCCGGAAGCAGCGCTGTTCGATTTCGGCAAATCGGAAGTACGTTCCGACGCGGTCGCCGTGATCGACCGCTCCGCAGTGTTGCTCAAGCGCAGTAAAAAGCCGATCCTGGTTGAAGGTTACACCGACAATGTCGGCACACTCGAATATAACCAGCAACTCTCGGAAAATCGTGCGACGGCGGTAGGTTATGCACTGGTAGCTCGCGGCGTCGTAAAGGACCGTATCCGCACCAAGGGCAACGCCTACAACAACCCCGTGGCAAGCAACGATACGCCCGAAGGACGCGCGCTGAACCGGCGCACGGAGATTCTCGTGCGCGGTGAAACGATGGATACGCTGATGGGGCGGTAACGGACGTCTGCCATGCGTC
>JBEKNG010000691.1:0-3662 GCA_049523075.1 Paraburkholderia sp. | reverse complement strand
GATTGCGAGTTGATCTGATTCTTCACGCCTCCGAGAGTGGATCTCTACCCGGCAGCGGAATACAGTGCGTTTGGTCTCTAGCCATTCGCAGCCTGGATATCGGTGAGCTGTTGTGCTGGGTCCAGCGACACCTGCGCGCTGACCAGGACGTGTCCAGTGAAGCGACGCGAGGAACGCCGGGAATCAATCGATGCCGGCTAAAGCTCCAGCGTGATCGAGTCAGTGGCTGCGCGAGAGACGCATATGGCCAGGTTGGATTTTCTGGCCTCCCCACTGAGGCAGAAATCATTGTGGTCAACTTCCCCTTGGCTATAGCCTACGACGCACGTTCCACAGCTACCCGACTCGCACGAGGACGGGACGTTGATCGCGTTGGCTCGCAGGACCTCGAGGATGCTTTGCCGTGCAGAGACGGCAAAGGATTCTCCTGACGACGCAAGTCGTACGTTGAATGGGCGCGCGAGATCCGCGTTGGCTGTCGGAGCAAAGGCTTCGAAATGGTAATTTGCGGCAGGGAGCTTTGTTGGCGCATTGCGTACCGCATCCATCAGCGATGTGGAGCCGCAGCAATAGACGTGTGCCGTCTCATCGAGTGCTTTGATGATGGCGCCTACGTCGAATCTCCTCGTCGAGTCACCGTCGGTGAAGTGGAATCGCACTTCGCTCGCACGTAGGTTTCCCAACTCATCCAGGAAGGGCGTGGTTTGTTCCGAACGGGCAAGATAGAAAAGCTTGAAACGCGCGCCGGTTTGTCGAAAATGCTGGATCATCGAAAGGAACGGCGTGATGCCGATCCCGCCCGCGAACATGACGTGCAGTTGCGCATTGGGCGCCACCGGAAAACTGTTCGATGGGGCAGAGGCTAACACCGTCGTGCCAAGGCGCAGCGATTCGTGAATCCACTTTGAGCCTCCCCGGCCTTCCTGCGCGAGCCCCACGGCAATCTTGTACGAACCTCCGTGCGAGTTCTCGCATAGCGAATATTGCCGCTCGAGGCCGTTGGGCAGTTTAAGCTTGATGTGCGCGCCTGGCTCCGATGGGGGCAACCCACCACCATCTTCCGCGACGAGAACGAATGAACGAACATCAGGCGACTCCGCGGTCATGCTCCGTACACGCAAAGATCGCCATTCTTTCCCATCCGATGTCGCGAGCGGGGCAGGATCGGTACCCGGGGATCCTTCAATCAGTCTTGAACTCCAGTCTTCGATCTCAAGAGATTGCAGTCGCTTTCGGAACAGGTCCCTGATGAGCGGTGCCATGAGTTCGAGACCGGCGAGCGTTTCCATCGCCTCGACATTTCCGGTGTCGACGTACAGGTAGTGCTGGATCCTTGATATGGTCCACTCCGGGTGTCGACGCTCGACGATACGCAGTGCGTCGCCGGAACCGACAGCACCCGGCTTCAGCACGCGGTAGTACCAGCCGGTTCTGCCTGTCTGCTGGACACGGCGCGCCATGGTCGACTGCTCAAACCGGTGATTCAGCCGAAAGCATGGCTGCCGCGGCATAGAGACCTGAAGACGGGCTTCACCTACCTCGACGATGTCACCGATACATATATTGGACTCGTTGAACCCCGACGCAACGAAGTTCTCGCCAAAACCACCTGCTTGCAGTCGCTCGGCGCTCTCTGGAAATTCTTCCTGCCACGCGGCGTAGTGTTCCTCAGGGTATTGCAGGATGACCTGTTCTGCGCCACCGTGCAGGTGGGGAGAACCGTATTCGTCATCGGCGATTCGCTGTTCCGCTATAAATGCGGGTCCGGCACAGACGGACTTCGCAATACCGGACATGATGTCGCTTTTGCCGAGCCTGGCGACTTTCCCGACTCGCACTTCTCGCAAAATTGTTTGTTGTATCACTTCAGTCGCAGTTGTGGTCATGGCCGAATTTCTCCATCAATTCACTCTGACAATCTGGTCGGGCCCACCTTGTTGCCCCTGAGCCTGACCGGTTGTTCACGCGAGGCGATGCTAGCTGCACCCGTCGCTGCTGAGCGCTTCGGAAATTGCGTTTTCTCGCGCGCTGTCCAGATCGTCATTAACGGCCCGATGTGGAACAGCAGGACGGCAGAAGTATGAGCGAGTCCCACGTCGCCAAAATTAGCTTGTCCGTATTTATTGCCAGATTGGCAGGAAATCGTTCTATCGACTGTCTTGTCCATGTCAGTCAGGTTCGGCCGGTTCTGAATCACGCCGCTGAAAGAGAATCCCGCGCGGTTCAGGACACGCGTCGAGCGGCGCCCAGGCGAGGGTTCGCGCTTCCTTGGCGTCGAAACCAAACGCCTGCAACTGTGCGAACATCAATTGCTCTGTATAGTCCGCTGGCGCCTCGCCTGACAGAAGCGTTTCTATGCCAAACATGATCGAGCCCAGAGCGATGTCGCGGGCGACCGTCAGATGGCCAACCCGGAACCTGCCCGACTCGATCGCCTTCTCCAGGTCGCGCGTCAGATATTCGTCGAGCAGTCGCCCGCGTGAGCCGCGCCGCGTGCCCACACGCGTGATAAACGCTCCCCATTGTGGATAGCGTGCCGCCATGCCCATATATAGCCGCGAGCCAATGACGACCCGATGTGCAGGATCCTCGACGCTCAGGACCAGCGGGTCGATCACTGCAAGCACCTCGTCACTGGTTTCGCCGGCGACGGCGGCCAGCAGTTCGCCAGTTGTCCTGAAGTAGTTGTAAAACGTGCCACGCGCGACGCCAGCCGCTGCAATGAAGTCATCGATCAGCGGAGCGTCCGGCCCCTTTTCTGTGAACACGGAGAGCGCGCTCTCCATCAATCGATTGCGGGTTTTTTCCCTGCGCAACGCTCCCACGCGGCTCTGATAGTTTTCTAGCGGATTGTTCATCTGTCTCTTTTAGTTCGTGGCGTACCTGCTGAGGCGCGAGGTACGGGTTTGCCCTATCTCAATTCTAGTTGACGATTTTATCAAATCAACTATCATTAGAAATGACAAATGTGTCAAATCATGATTATGGAAGGAACAAGTCCTTCAAAAGGAGACGGATATGCGATTGGTGAGTTTTAAAAGGAATGGTAAGGCGACGCTGGGTGTGCGCGAGGGTGAAGAGGTGCGGATTCTAGGTGACGAAACGCTCGAATCGCTGCTCGCCCGCGGAGTCGATCTCGTCGAATACGCTAGCCCCCGGGCCGCGCAAGAGCGCCTCGCGGCGGATGAACTGAAGTTGCTCCCGCCGTTGCAACGTCCGCCGAAAATCATCTGCGTCGGCCTGAACTTCTCGGATCACACTGCCGAAAGCAAGTACGAGCAGCCGGACTACCCGACCTTGTTCCTCCGTGTGACCACCAGCCTGGTTGCGCACGAGCAGCCGATGATCCGTCCGCGCGTGACCGATTCCGAAGGCCTGGACTTTGAAGGCGAGATTGCCGTCGTGCTGGGAAAAGGCGGGCGTCACATTAGCAAGGCTGAAGCACTGTCGCATGTGGCCGGCTATTCGGTCTTCAACGACGGTTCCGTGCGCGAATACCAGTTCAAGACGCCGCAGTGGACCGTCGGCAAGAACTTCGACGCCACCGGCGCATTCGGCCCTGACCTTGTGACGGCCGACGAACTGCCTCCAGGCGCCAAGGGGCTGCGGCTTGAAACGCGTCTGAACGGTCAGGTGGTACAGTCAGCGAGCACCGACGAAAT
>JBEKNG010000690.1:0-3670 GCA_049523075.1 Paraburkholderia sp. | reverse complement strand
CGTCGAGTTTGCCGTGCCATTCGCGTTCAGGTCGAGGCCGCTGAGCGACCCCACGACGGTGCCGGCCGACACCGCGCCACTGCCGATCGAAGCTGCCGAGACACCCTGGCTCAGGTTGATCGAGATGGTCTGGCCGACATCCGCACCGACCTGCACCGAAACGTTGCCAGCCGTGCCGTTGAGCAGGTTAACGCCGTTGTACGTGGTTTGCGACGCGAGTCGGTTGACTTCGGAGATCTGCTGCGTGACTTCCTGCTGCAGCGCCGCCTGGTTGCTGGACGACAGCGTGCCGCCCGCGGCTTCGTCAGCGAGTTGGCTGATGGTTTGCAGGCTGCTCGTGATCTGGCTCAGACCCGTGCTGGCCGTCTCGACCATCGACACGGCGTCGTTCGCGTTCGACACGCCCTGCGTCAGACCGTTGATCGCGGTTTGCAGCGACGTGGAGATTGCGAGGCCGGCAGGATCGTCTGCGGCGCTGTTGATGGCCTTGCCCGACGAGAGGCGCGTGATTGCCGTCGTCAGGGCGCTCCCCGAAGTGTTCAGGTTTTCCTGCGCGATCAGCGAATTTACGTTGCTGGTAGTGGTGAGCATTAGTCTCTCCAGAAGAGAAATTTACTGGTCAGTAAAAGAAGGTCATGTTCGATAGGGCAGATGCAGGCACGCGCTGTCTGCCTCTATGCTGGATGTCGGCACGTGCATGCGAAAACTTGAGAAAAATAATGATCTGGCGTTTCGCACGCGTGCTTGCCGCCCGACGTATGCTCCTGGAATCCGTTTGACGAACCGTGGAACATCACGGCACTATCGGCACGTCGAACTACAGCGGCGCGGGCATCCACGAGGCGCTGGCTGTGTCTCGGCAGCAAGGCCTGCCGGAATATCGGATCGTCCAGCCCGAATACCGTCTTTACGACCGTGGGGCCTACGAGACCGACCTCGAACCGGTAGTGCTGTCCGAGTATCTGAGCTCAGTCGTTTACTACAGCCTCGCGAGTGGCTTTCTGTCGGGCAAGTACCGTTCGGCGGCCGATCTGACCAGAAGTGCGCGCGGCATCCGGGTCGAAGGTATCTTGAACAGGCGTGGCACGCGGATCCTCGATGCGCTCAATACCGTGGCCGACCAGCACTGCAGCACGCCCGCCAGCGCGGCACTGGCATGGCTGATCGCACGACCCAGCATGACGGCGCCGATTGTCAGCGCAACCTCAGTGCAATAGCTTGAAAGCCCCGCTGCGGCTGTCCACCTGATGCTGGCCGGCTCGGACATGCGCCTGCTGGATGACGCAAGTGCCTGGCGGAATGGCTAAAATGGTGGTAGGCACGCTATTTTCCTGATATTATCGGGAGTGAATTGAGATCTTTGCCTGTTTCGTCTGCTCTTGGGTGGGCGAGGCGGCAACAGACGCGGCGCTTGCGATGTGCGTCTGCCCGCGTTAAGCGGTGAACTCCCCACCTCTCTTTTCCGGCCCTCCGTGGCCGCTTGCCTCTCGCTTCGTGCATGGTTACGTTTTCCTGTTATTGGCCATGAAATCGAAGCGACCGGAGGACCGGCGCGTGAGCGGTATGCCGCCACGCAATTACCCGTATCCAGCGATTTAGTTAGGAATTACATGACGACGATTCTTCTGAAGGAAAATGAGCCGTTCGAAGTGGCGATCCGCCGCTTTCGTCGCGCAATCGAAAAGAACGGCCTGATCGCAGAACTGCGTGAACGCCAATCGTACGAAAAGCCGACGACGGCTCGCAAGCGTAAGAAAGCGGCTGCTGTGAAGCGCCTGCACAAGCGCCTGCGCAGTCAGCAACTGCCGAAAAAGCTGCACTAAGCACGCTTTTCAAGCACAGCCGAACGGCGGTGTGAGCTTCGTAAGAAGCCACATCGCCGTTTTGCATTGTGGGGCGCAATCAGGATGGTTTCCCGTCCGTCAGGAGATCAGGCCGCGTTTTTCACCTGTGCGGCGGACACTCCGAACTGGCGGGCGATCGATACCAGTCGCTCCTGCCATTCCCACGGGCCGAATACGTCATGCACGTTTTGCAGGCAACTGAGCAAGTCGACCGTGGCCGGATCGTAAATATTGATGCGCGCGCGCAGTAGCGCTTTTTTCAGCGCAGCGATCCCGACATCCATATAGGCAGGCACTTCCACCGGCGTCTTGCCGATATAGCGTACCGGAATGCCTTCCATCGCCGTCATATAGTCGCGCGGCTTGATGAAGCTGCCGACCGGGCAGCCACCGCAGTAACCCCGATAGGCGCCACCGCCGCGAGGAAGAAGCGCGGCGCGCCCCTGGCCGTCCAGATGGCTAACGGCCCGGTCGAATATCTCCTGATGCGTCAGGAAGTTCAGACTTTTCATGGTAGTTCCCCCTGCGCTGTGGGCGCAGCGGTCATTCATTTGTTGTTCAGTACGTTACGTAGCGGGCGATGTGTCGCAAATGCGGTGTGGCGACGTTCGCGTCTTCAGTTGTTATAACGACCGAAAACGGTAAAAACTTAGAGGCACCGCATGGGCGTGCAATTTTGACACAACGGCGCTTGGCCTGCAGTCGGCCGATCTTCGGCAAAGGCAGGCGGGATATGGGGGCTGTCCTACCGACGCGCGCGTTTAGCTCACCTTCTTATTGCGCCCCTTTTTGCCGAGCGCCGCGCAGCGGGCGTGGCAGTCGCAATCAGTCTGATGGTCGTTGACCATGCCGACGGCCTGCATGAACGCGTAGCAGATGGTCGTGCCGACGAATTTGCAACCGTAGCGCTTGAGCCCTTTGCTGAGGGCATCTGAAATCTCGGTCGAGGCTGGCGCGTGCTGGTACGAGGCCCAGTCGTTCTGGATCGGTGTCTGATCGACAAAGGACCAGACGAAATTCGCCAGCGAGCCGTGTTCGGCCTGGATCTGCTGCACCGCGCGCGCATTGGTGATCGCCGCCTCAATCTTGCCGCGATGACGCACGATGGCTTCGTCGAGCACCAGCGCATTGACGTGCTTCGGCGTGAAGCGGGCCACCTTGTCGATCTCAAAGTCAGCGAATGCCCGACGGTAGCCGATACGCTTGTTCAGGATCGTCGACCACGACAGGCCGGCTTGTGCGCCCTCCAGCACGAGCATTTCGAAGAGGTGCTGATCGTCGCGCGAAGGCACGCCCCATTCGGTGTCGTGGTAGTGTGCGAGCGCTTCGCTCGTTGCCCAATTGCATCGCTGTGTCACGTTCCGGCTCCTGCTTGCTCATGTGTCGAAATCCCGGTTCGGCCGGGCTTTGCCAGCATATCGGAACGCTCGCACGCTGCAACCAGGCCATTCGGCCAGTTGCCGGATCGAAACGGACCTGCCACGCTATGCAGCAACTCTTCACTGACACTCATTCAATGAATACAGACCTCTTTCTGATCGGCGTCGACGGCGGCGGCACCGGCACGCGCGTGGTGCTCGGCGACGCGCACGGCCGCGAACTGGCCCAGGCGGCAAGTGGTCCGTCTGGCCTCGGCCTTGGCGTCGAGCGCGCCTGGCAGGCCATTCAGGCGGGCTGCGCCGAGGCGTTCGGCCGGGCCGGCGTCGCCCTGCAATGGGAGCGTTGCGTGCTCGGCTGTGGGCTTGCCGGGGCCAACAATCGCGACTGGCTCGCCGCGTTTCGGACCCAGGCGCCGAAGCTGGCTGGGCTTGCCGTGGAGAGCGATG
>JBEKNG010000689.1:0-3674 GCA_049523075.1 Paraburkholderia sp. | reverse complement strand
CGAACTGGCGGCGCTCGTCGCAGGAGTACGACAGTAAGTGCAACAGCGAACGTCCTCGGACAAGCATGGAATATTCGCCCCTTCGCCGACGGCAGCAGCTTCACGCACGGCGAAGCGATGAGTGCCGCCCGTTGCGCGGCAGAGGCTAGCCTGATCTCAAAGCTTAGAGACAAGCGCCGCCGCTCGTGTCGATGAACTCGCCCGTAACCCACCGCGAGTGATTGGATGCCAGAAAAAGCACCGCATCGGCCACATCATCAGGTTGCCCGATCCGCTTCAAAGCCTGGAGTCCCTTGATCATTTCGCGGCCATCGTCCGTCGATAGCAGGACCTGCGCCATGTCAGTATCGATGGCACCGGGTGAAACGGCGTTGACGCGGATGCTACGTTGGCCCAGTTCCTTCGCAAGATTACGCACCAGAACGTTGACTGCACCTTTCGTCGCGGAGTAGACCGACAAGCCATCCACCGCGGAGCGCGCGGCGACGGACGAGACGAATATGATGCTGCTCCCTTCGCCAAGGAGTGGCAGGAGTTGCTGCACGCGAAAAGGGCATCGCCAGATAGTCATCTGCGCCTGCGCGCAAACCTTGTATCCGCTGTTCGATATCCGCTGTACCGCTCACCATGATTACGGGCGTTTGCACGCCTACGCCGCGCAAAGCCGAAACGATGGCTGGGCCGCCAATATCCGGCAGTGTTTCGCCGAGGACAAGGACATCGTAGTCATGCGACATCGCGCGGGTTACGCCAGCAAGCCCCAGGCGCGTTGTATCGACACTGTACCCGGACGATCTAAGGCCGCTTGTGATTTCCTCTCCGAGAGCAGGTTCATCATGGATATTCAGGACTTTTAACATTTTCTCACATGCCGTTGATATACAAGTGGTTGGCTAGCCAAAAGGCCCGACTTAGGCTTGCGTGGGAGTGTCCAGCGGTTCGCTTAATTCAGCTTCGTGGAGCGTTCCCGGCTGAGCCCGATACAGGCTAAAACGGTGGCAAATCCCATCGTGAAGACATCGACCACGCGAAGCTCAGGCACGCTTTGCACGAAGAGGTGATCCACTGCGACCATGGCGTAGCACATCACTGGCAATGCGTGAAAGAAGGACGCATCTCCAACGCTTACCCGCTCGGGGCGAATGTATCGGGAGGCAATGCCGAAGAGCGAGTACACGATGAATGTCGTTGCAAGCCAACCGGCGTAGTTGTGGAAGGGGACGCCGAAATAGGCTCCGCCTGCTTCCCACACCCAGTTTCCCGCGCGACTCATCCCCGGATCCATCACGGTGTCCCACGATGTCATCACCATGGACGCGGCGATCGAGCGGCTCGGGACGCCTTCAGAAGCGTCTCGAGTAGATGACCCCAGCAATGTTGAGGCGACAGCCCACGACGAATAGATCATCATGAACCATGCGAGAGGAATGATCGCGGGGACTAGCCCAAGCTTGGGTCCGAGCAAGTTGCTGTAGTGGTAGTCACCGTATATCCAGCCTGTCGAAACGCCGATTTCCTCGAGTATCCATGAAACGATAGCGGAAAGCGCAAAGAACACAAGCGTGCGGCGTTTGCCCAGCGACGCGCAGCCATGTAGCACTGCGAATCCGCTGAATGTCAGGGTGTAGCCAACATTTCCGATCGACGGGATCTGCCAACCGGTGAGGAACCGAAGCCACTCGGCAACGTGGCGAAATGTGACCACGGTGAACAGCAGTACCGCTAACGATGCGGCGATCGATGTACCGGTACCGAGTCTCGATGACAAGGCTTTTGAACTGTTAGGCGCTTGCGATTTCATAAAGATCCGAATTCCACCGGTTTCGATTCGCCGGGCAATGTAAGCAGAACGCTTGGGGCCGTGGCTTTATTCCGTGCAGGAGACTTCTTATAGTTGAGTCCAGGCACACGCCTGGCCGAGAAACTCCACCTGTGCACGTTCGTCGGATATCGCACGTTGGAGTTCGATATTGAGGGAGTCCAGATCGACTATCACGCCTCCTTCTAACCGCGTTCTTCGGGGATCAGATGATAGGCTACGCAACATTTCGGACGCCCACGTGCAAAGCAGCGGCGCCGATCCGCCGCATACCGGAACTTCGTAGCATAGTTGTGGAACGGGCAGGCCTGCCAGGGAAAATGTAGGCACAAATCTTCGAGCGATGTCATATTGCGGACACTCCTCCCTGAATCGAGAAAGGATCTCTCGCACGACCGCGTCCCATAGATCCACTTTGGGTTCGGAGAGGAACTGCCGCCGGTTGTCAAATTCATGAAAAGCTATGTAGCCACCTGGACGGACAAATTGAGCTGCGCGCTTTAAAAACGATACCGCATCATTCTGGAAAAGAAACACACATCGCCCCACCACGATATCGAAACCTTCGTCATCCTCAAAGTCCTCCAGCGAGCAACAACGAAATTCGACGTTGGACAGCTTGCTTACGCCAGCAAGGAAGGAAGCTACTTCGATGGCGTTTTCTTTTCGGTCGATCCCGAGTACGAATCCATTCTCTCCCACCAGATCCGCGGCCAGCCGACTCATACCGCCAACGCCGCAACCGATGTCTAGCACACGCATGCCCGGACGGACGTTCACTGCGGACAACATCCGACCCGTGATCGGCCGAAGCATCTCGGACTCAAATATTAAACGCTTGATTTCGCCATCCGAGTGGTGACTGAGGACGTATTCACTGCTGGACATGTTCATTCGCTCCTGACTGGTAAGAGGTTGCAAGCACCGTCGCTAAGTTCATGATCTATGACTACCGTGTTTCCTGTTCGAAAACACCGACCGGTCTCCTTTATTCCAGTGTGTGGCGACAATTATTTTGTGTGGCGTGGCGGTCGACGTAGCGGTACAGAGTCGCGACCGTGCGGCGTTTCATTGGAATAGATAAGAGCACGTAGTTGTTCTGTGGTGTAGGCACACTCCTACCCAGACAGCAGCAGATGCTCGTGCCGTCTTCGACTGCTGAGCTCACTCACCATGTTCGATCCATTCGTAGTTTTCATTTGCCTCGAGAGCTTAGCCCTGCTGATCCTGGTTGTGATCTGGGTCGGTATTGACTTTCATCATGTAGTTCCACACGGTCACCTTGTGCCTGAATGGATCGCTCTGATTTATCCGCCATCGAATGGTGCCAGCAGCGACCCCAACGAGGTTGGTGACACTAGTCGAGCCTTTCCATATGATAGGACTGGCGAAGAATTGCGTGTCGCAGCAGTCGATGAATAGAGCGCATGCTCGCACCTTCCCGGCATTGATCCGTTGTTCTCGAAGACTCATTTCCCGACCACCGTTCGAAGGATTCCCAAGGGAGTAGAAGCATTCGCCAAGGTTTGACGTGCGCGCGATAGCCGACTCATGACAGTCCCGATGGGGACGCCTAGCTCCTCTGCAGCATCGCTGTAGCTCAGACCCTCGAAGACGATCAGAATCAAGACTATCCGTTGCGCTTCGGGCAGCCGCTCGACCGCTTCAATGATCTGCCCAGTCATCATATTTTGTTCGGGCGTGGGTGTGATTGGGTCTGCGACTGTATCGAGAAGCACGTCATTCCACTCGACGCGGCAGCGACCACGGATCTTGCGAGCTCGCAACTCATTGATCCAGGTAGTGTGCATGATGGAAAACATCCAACTCAATGGCGTGGTATTCGGGCGAAGCT
>JBEKNG010000688.1:0-3682 GCA_049523075.1 Paraburkholderia sp. | reverse complement strand
CCAGGTTGGCTACAACGCTGCCTTGTAACGCCTCGTAATGCCGGTTTTCCGTGCGATGCACGCGGCGGTGTAACTCCGAAGCATGTGCTCCATAACATTGCACTATAGTAAGAGCGGCATGGCTTCGCCATGTCAGCGATGCCGGCTTGTGACCGGAAAGCCTGCAACAAGGGTCACCCGTACCTGTAGATCGGGTTCAACGAAGTAACACGGGTGACAGGCAATGAAACTGCCGACGGGACGGGGTATGTCCCGTCAGGCAGGTTGGAGACAACCGGTGTCCGGCACGGTCCACGAATAATAAGGAGGTGAAGTTGATGAACGACCCTCATTCGGAATCCTGTCCATGCTGCGGTGATCTGCAGCACCGCTCCGTCACCCGGCGCCGTTTCCTGACCCTCGCTGGCGAGGGCGCCGCGGCGCTCGCCCTGATGCCTCGTTTCGGCTATGCGGACACGGACACCGTTCCGGCCATTGCTTACGACTCGGTGCCCAATCCGGTGCAGTTGCCACGCGATGTCTACCTGGGTGAATGTTCCGGAGTCTCGCTCAATTCGAAAGGCCACATCTTCGTGCTGTCGCGCGGCAATTCGAGCGGGCCGGCCTATGGCGCGGCGGCGGCCCAGTTGCTTGAATTTGCACCGAACGGCCGCTTCATCCGCGAGATCGGCCACAACCTGTATGCGTGGTCATTTGCGCACTCCGTCAAGGTCGATGTTCACGACAATATCTGGGTGACCGATAAAGGCTCGGACATGGTGATCAAGTTCACCCCGGAGGGGCGCGTCGCGATGGTGTTCGGTCGCAAACAGGAGGCAGCGGACGAAGACACCGCCCCGCTCAAGCATCCAAACCCGCCGTTGCCGGCCGAGCCGGGGCGCTTCCGCCAGGTGACCGACGTCGCATGGGATGCCGCCGGCAACACGTATATCAGCGACGGCTATATCAACTCGCGCGTCGCCAAGGTCGATAAGGATGGAAACTGGCTCAAGTCGTGGGGCGAGCGGGGCACCGGTCCCGGTCAGTTCCATACGCCGCATAGCATCGCGCTCGATGCGAACGGCAGCGTATATGTGGCCGACCGCAGCAACCGGCGCATTCAGGTGTTTGACGGCGAAGGCACTTTCTTGCGTCAGTTCACGATCGACGTGCCTGTGCCGCCTGGCGCGCGCCCGGCGATCGGTTACGCGCCGGACGAGGCGGCCATCGCACAGGGCACGTTCGCCCCAGGCTCGCCTTGGGCGATCTGCATCTCGCCTGGCCCAAACCAGGTCCTCTATAGTTCCGATGCGTTCCCAGGGCGCATTTACAAGCTGTCGCTCGACGGTAAGGTGCTGGGCGTGCTCGGTGAATCCGGCAAGCAACCGAAGCAGTTCGGCTGGATTCATCAAATGGCCTGTCCGTCGGAGAATGTGCTGTTCGTGGCCGAGCTGCTGAACTGGCGGGTGCAGAAGCTGGTGCTGCATGCCTGAGTGAACACGTGCTGCCCGGTCCCTGCTGGCGGGTGAACACCTGAGCCTCTACACTCCTTTGAACAGCAACTACCTTGCATGGGGTAGCTTTGCATGGGACCGGAGTGAGACGAACATGGTGGATGTACTGGTGATCGGCGGGGGCAATGCCGCCTTGTGCGCCGCATTAATGGCGCGCGAGGCGGGCGCATCGGTGTTGTTGCTTGAGGCGGCGCCGCGCGAATGGCGCGGCGGCAACTCGCAGCACACGCGCAACCTGCGCTGCATGCATGACGCGCCGCAAGACGTGCTGATCGACACGTATCCGGAAGAGGAGTACTGGCAAGATCTCCTGAAAGTCACCGGTGGCCTGACGAACGAAACACTCGCGCGACTGGCGATCCGCGAATCGTCGACCTGCCGCGACTGGATGCGCCGCCACGGAGTGCATTTCCAGCCGCCGCTCTCCGGCGCGCTGCATGTTGCACGCACCAACGCGTTTTTCATGGGCGGTGGCAAGGCGCTGGTTAACGCCTACTTTCGCAGTGCTGCAGCGCTCGGCGTGCAGGTTCGCTACAACGCGCCAGTGGATGCGATCGAACTCGACGGCGAGCGCTTCGTCGCGGCACGCATTGGCAGCGAACGGATCGAAGCGCGCAGTTGCGTGCTGGCCGCGGGCGGATTCGAATCGAACCGCGCGTGGCTGCGCGAGGCGTGGGGGCAAATCAATGGCGAATGGGTCGCCGAAAACTTCCTGATTCGCGGCACGCGCTTCAACATGGGCGTGTTGCTCAAGTTCATGATCGAAGCGGGCGCCGACTCGATCGGCGATCCCTCGCAGTCCCACTGTGTCGCCATCGACGCCCGCGCGCCGCTCTATGACGGGGGTATCTGCACGCGGGTGGATTGCGTCTCGCTGGGTGTGGTGGTCAATCGCAACGCCGAGCGTTTCTACGACGAAGGCGAGGATTTCTGGCCCAAGCGCTACGCGATCTGGGGGCGGCTCGTCGCGCAGCAACCGGGCCAGATCGGTTATTCGATCATCGACTCGAAGGCGATTGGCCGTTTCATGCCACCGGTGTTTCCCGGCACCAAAGCGAACACGCCCGGAGAACTGGCGCGCGCAGTCGGACTCGACGAAACGGCGTTTGTGCAGACTATCGAAACCTACAACGCCGCCTGCCGTGTCGGCACCTTCGACCATGCCGTACTCGACGATTGCCACACGGATGGCATTACGCCCGCCAAAACCCACTGGGCGCAACCCATCGACAAGCCGCCGTTCCAGGCGTTCGCACTGCGTCCGGGCATCACGTTCACCTATCTCGGCCTGAAGGTCAACGAGCAGTCCGCAGTGCATTTCGGCGGCAAGCCGAGTCCCAATCTCTACGTGGCTGGCGAAATGATGGCGGGCAATGTGCTCGGCAAGGGTTATACGGCGGGTGTCGGCATGGCGATCGGCACGGCTTTTGGCCGCATCGCGGGCACCCAGGCGGCCAGGGCCGCACTCGAATCGAAGGAAGCCAGTCATGCAGCCGCTTGAAGCGCTCACGCGGGAGGCGAATGCGCTTGCCTCGAACCCGATGAACGAAATGCCCGTTGTGTTTGCGATGACACCCGCGGAGGGCGAAGCCAGCCGTATCATGCGAATCTGCAACGCCTGCCGCTATTGCGAAGGGTTTTGCGCTGTGTTTCCGGCCATGACGCGCCGCCTCGAATTCGGCCGCGCAGATGTACATTTCCTCGCGAATCTTTGCCACAACTGCGGCGCCTGCCTGCATGCGTGCCAGTACGCGCCGCCCCACGAATTCGCGGTGAACGTGCCCAAGGCGATGGCTGAAGTGCGCCTGCAAACGTATTTGGACTATGCGTGGCCAGCCGGCTTCGGCGCGCTCTACAAGCGCAATGGCCTGACTCTGGGGCTGGCCTTGGCAGGGGCCCTCGCGCTGTTCCTGACCCTCGGCCTCGTGCTGAAAGGGTCGCTGTTTCTGCCGCCACTCGGCGGCAATTTTTACGCGGTGTTTCCGCACAATGCGCTGGCGCCGCTGTTTGGCGTGGTGTTTCTGTTCGCGACGGTCGCCCTCGGCATCGGCGTGCGGCGCTTCTGGCGTAACGACGATCCCGGCGGGCTGTCGGGCGAGGCGATCGGCGAGGCCACGCATGACGTACTAAGCCTGCGCTATCTCGGCGGCGGCCACGGCAAAGGCTGCAACGAAGCGGACGATGCCTTC
>JBEKNG010000687.1:0-3687 GCA_049523075.1 Paraburkholderia sp. | reverse complement strand
CGGCTGAGGGCGAGCGACTGGTTTGTCGGGTGGCCCGGCACCTTGGCCATTCGAATCGTCGGGAATCGTGGCGTTCATCAGCGTATTTACTCAAGCAACGTGGTTAGATTGCGGTTCGATGAATATTAGCAGCGCGGATCACACCGGATCTGCAATGTACTTCCGCAACCATCGACGCGCGGGCTCGCGATGTGACCGCTCGTGGCAAAGCATCGGCTTCGCTGCTCACGTCCCGTAAGACCTACTGTCGTCGCTCATGGTCTTTGCATGCTCACGTCTGGTGCCGCTTCCGGCGCGTCAGGCGTCGGCGTGGGTGTCGAACCCGGCCCTTCGGATGGGAATCCGCCGTTACCTGGTGTCGTACCTGTCGGCTCGCCCATCAAAGCCGCGGCCTCTGAGGCGGACATGCCGCTGACGCCGGCACTCGACGCGGCCACAGGCCTCGATGCAGCCCCATGCGGTGCGCCGAGCAAAGGCGGCAATTCACGCGGTGCTGAAGCTTCGAAGGCCCCGGAAGCACTGGAAGCCTGTGACGCCGCCGGCGCAACCGGAGCAACCGGTGCAGGCTTCGGCGCTACGTGACGAACCGGCGCGGCAGGCGTCTGCGGTTTCGGTCCGAAAAGATGACTGATCCACGCATGCAGTTTATCGCGGAACGGGTCGAACACACCCGGTTGCACCTCCGTGTCAAAACGTACCCGCGAATCGATCAGCCGTGCGCGCAGCGCACGCTGATAGAAGTCGCCGACGATCGGCAGCGCGGTGTGTGCGCCTTCGCCCCAATAGCTGCTGCCGAGCGTCACACGTCCATCGTCGAAACCGACCCATGCGCCGGCCACCAGTTGTGGATGCATGAGGATGAACCAGCCATCCGCATTGTCCTGTGTCGTGCCGGTCTTGCCCGCCACATCCGCACGGATGCCGAAACGCGAACGGATGGCCGCGCCCGTGCCGCGATTCACGACGTCACGCATGACATCGATCAGCGTCCGGTCCGCCGCAGCCGGCAATGCGCGCTCCGGCGAAGCAGGCTCAAACTGCGCGAGCACGTTGCCATTGCGGTCCTCGATGCTCGTCACCATGCGCGGCTCGAGATACATGCCGTCGTTTGCGATCGTGCTGTAAGCCGACACCATTTCCTTGATCGTCACCGGACTCGTGCCCAACGCCAGCGATGGCACCGCATCGAGCGTGCTGTCACGCACGCCCATCGCGCGGGCGACGCGGACTACCTTGTCGGGCCCGACCTGCTCCATCAACTGCGCGGTGATCCGGTTGCGCGAATACGCCAGCGCATCGCGCAGCGTCATCGGCTTGCCGCTTGGCGCGACGTCATCGTTAGGATGCCAGATCTCCCCGCCCTTCAGCGAAATTTCGACGGGCTGATCGATGAAGGTGTCCGTCGGCTTCGCGCCGGCTGCGAAGGCAGCGCCATACACAAATGGCTTGAAGGTCGAGCCGGGTTGTCGACGCGACTGCTGGACGTGATCGAACGGCTCGTCCGCAAAATCGCGGCTGCCGACCCACGCCTTGATTTGTCCGTTGCGCGGATCGATGGCAAGAAAGCCCGCCTGCACTTCCGTCTTGTCATGGCATAAGTTGCGCACGAACGTCCGGTCCGCGCCGAGATGCTGGAGCGCATCGTCGTCGCTTTGGCCTGCAGTACGCAAGGCCCGATAGTCCGGCGTCTCGCGGATGAAGGTCTTGAAGAGATCGTTGCCCGGCGCGCAGCCCGATCGTCCGCCCCATGCACCATTGGCGATCGATTGCAGCGCATTGCCCTGCAACGCGACGGCCGCCGTCGCCATCGACTGCAGGCGCGAGTCGATCGTCGTATGAACGATCAGTCCATCTGAGTAAATGTTGTAGTCGTTGCGGTCGGCCCACGAGATCAGCCATTTACGCAACTGCTGCGCGAAGTGCGGCGCGGGTCCGGGCGGCTCGATCTGCCGTTCGAAGTCCACGCTCAAGGGTTTGCGCCTGAGTTTTTCGTATGTCGCGGGAGAGAGCCGGCCATATTTGACCATCTGCGCGAGCACCGTATTGCGGCGCTCCAGCGCGCGATCCGGGTTCAATACCGGGTTGTAGTAGCTGTTGCCCTTGAGCATGCCGGTCAGCGTCGCGCTTTCCAGAATGTCCAGCTGATCGGCCGATTTGCCGAAGTAGGTCCGCGCGGCCATTTCGATGCCGTACGCGTTATAGAGAAACGGTACTGTATTCAGATACGTTTCGAGAATCTGGCCCTTGTTGTAGGCCGCCTCGATCTTCAGCGCGGTGATCGCTTCCTTTACCTTGCGCGTCAAGGTCGGTGCGCGGCCAATCTCGTCGGGGTAAAGGTTGCGCGCGAGCTGCTGCGTGATCGTCGAGCCGCCCTGACGGTCGCCACCGAACGTGTGCAGCGCCGCCGATCCGGTACGCCGCCAGTCGATGCCGTGATGCTGATAGAAGCGGTGATCCTCGGTCGAAATCAGCGCGTCGACCATATGCGGCGAGATGTCGGACAGCGCAACCCACTCGCGATTCGACGGCTTGAATTCGGCCAGCAGCTTGCCGTCGGCCGAAAGAATCTGCGCCGGTTGATCGACGCGTGCCTTGCGAATGTCGCTGATACTCGGCGTGAATGGAATCAGCACGATCACGTACAGCAGCACCAGCGCAGGCGGCGTGGCAAACGTGATCAAAACGCCGCGCCGCGTCGGATGGCGCAGATGAAACAGCGCGGTGGCCATCAAAGGCTTGAGCAAATGCGCGACCAAGCGGATCAGCTCGATCACGAAATGAAACCCAACCCCCAATACACGAGCTAGCCGGCCAGCCCATTTGCGGCAGAATTCACGTACGGACGATGCAAATTGGCGACTCACGCTGGTTTCAGCCCATCTTGAAAAGCGTGAATGGTACCAAACTGCGCATTGGGGCCCGGCTCGTGCTTGGGGCCGGGGAAGAGTCCTCGTGCGTAATCGACGATGGAGGACTATTCATCGTCTAATGAAACGCTGCCGGCTCGGGAATAAAATCGTCGGCGCGTGCGTTTATCTCCACGTGCGCCCGCACAACGCGCCCCCATTCTGATTGGAAACGCACCATGTTGTTATCTGACCGCCTCGTCCAGCTCGGCATCCAGTTGCCCAACCCGATCAACCCGCTTGGATCGTATCGAACGGTTTCGGTCTCCGGAAACCAGCTATACGTCTCCGGACTCGCGGCATTCGAAAACGGTAAGCCGATCGTCGGGATGGTCGGCACGGACCTCTCGCTCGATGAAGCACATCGCGCGGCACGGTTGACCATGCTGATGATTCTGGCCTGCATCAATCAGGCGGGCGCGCTCGATAAGATCGAACGGTGCAGCCGCTTGACGGTATACGTACGCGCGGATCAGTCGTTCACACAGCATCCCAAGGTTGCGGACGGGGCGAGCGATCTGATGCTGACGCTGTTCGGGCCTGAGAAGCTGCCGGCACGCAGCGCTGTAGGGGTGCATACGCTACCGATGGGGATTCCCGTTGAGATCGACAGTATCTTCGAGCTCAAGGGCGTCTAGTCCATACTGGCGTCATCACTCGTCAAGGAGAGCGCGATGCCAACCTCCACCCCCGTGGACACTTTTAGTCTCGCCGGCCGCCCGGTCCGCCGCATGGGCTATGGCGCCATGCAGTTGGCCGGACCCGGCGTATTCGGGCCGCC
>JBEKNG010000686.1:0-3692 GCA_049523075.1 Paraburkholderia sp. | reverse complement strand
CTGATGCGCGGACGCGGCAGCGCTATCGCGAGTTCGCCGAGGGGCGCCGCGCGCGCACGCTGACCCCGCACGGCGAACGGCGCACGCTGTTTGTGCCCGATCTCGTCGGGACGGCTGATGAGATCGTCGGCGGGTTGCTCGCCGACCCGGTCCTGGGACAGGTCCGCGAACTGCGCCTCGAACTGCCGTATGATTTGCCTTTTGAAAATTATCAGCAGATTCTCGAGGACTTCATCACGCGCATTGCGCCTGAGCTGGGCTGGCAGCCCGAGGCCGCACGCCAGCCCGTCGCAGCTTAGGTGCAGTGCGCCTATCGCCCGATCGATTGATTACCTTATGACACACGCCACATCCACTTCCGCAACCGTTGCCTTACGATCGATTCAAACCGTGCCCGACGATCGCTTCGTTTACGTGTCAGCTCACGACCCGCTAGCCCGCCCTTTGCTGGACGAATTGGCCTACGAATACAGCAGCCGCTATGCCGGGCTGATCGATACGGACGAGATCGTCGAGGAGATGCAGCGCTATCCGGTCGAGGCGTTCGCGCCGCCGGATGGCGCCTTCGTACTGTTGCTGCGCGACGGGCAGGCAATCGCGGGCGGCGCGTTCATGCGCCATCCAGACCCCGGCACGACCGAATTCAAGCGCATCTGGGCCAGTCGCGATCATCGCCGTCAGGGTCTCGCGCGTCGTGTTCTGGCCGAACTGGAGGCGCAGGCGGTCCGCCAAGGTTATACGCGCGTGTATCTCGGCACCGGTCCTCGTCAGCCTGAGGCCGTAGCGCTATACCAGACGAGTGGCTATACCTTGCTGTCCGCGCATGATTTCGGTGAGGATGAGCCGCCTGGCGTCCTGTTCGAGAAATACCTGCCCACGTCGCGCGAAGGTTAGGCAACCGTCAAACCGCAAGGAGCGTTCGGCTGCACGCAGGTTAGCGTGTCAACCCGTTGCAGCGTTCCTGAGGCCGGATTTTGCAATGATTGGACGATGACGCGGGGAAGGTGGGCTGTGATCCGCGTCGGGTTCGTCCGGCGGGATGTTCAGTACACGCATCGAATCGCTCGCGATCTTCGAGAATACCGGTCCGGACACGTCGCCGCCGTAGTGCCTGGCCCCACGTGGCTGGTCCACCGAAACCGCGATGATCAAACGGGGATTACGAATCGGCACAATGCCGACAAAAGACGCCCGGTATTCGGAACGGTCATAACCTTGACGGGTCGCGGTATAGGCTGTGCCCGTCTTGCCGCCGGCACTGTAACCAGGCACTTGAGCCTGGGGTGCGGTACCGCCCGGTGCGACCACTTTTTCCAGCATTCCCTTCACTTCTTCCGCTGTCTCCGGGGTAAAGACTTGCACGCTTTGAATGGGAGCGCCGGACCGCTTATAGAGAGTCAACGGCACTAGCTGGCCATTGTTGGCAAAGACCGTATACGCATGCGCCAGCTGCACCAGAGATACGGATAGTCCATAGCCATATGACATGGTGGCCTGCTCGATCCTCCGCCATTTTCGCCATGGACGGACGATACCCACTCCCATGCCAGGAAAGTCGAGATCAGGCGCGCGGCCGAAACCGAGTGCCGTGTACATGTTCCACATTTCTTCGGGTTTCATGAGCATCGCAATCTTGCTTGCGCCGATATTGCTCGACTTCTGAAGAACCCCACCAATGGTTAGCGTTCCGAAGTTAGCGTCGTCGGTAATCGTCGCGCCGTCGAGCAAAAACCGGCCGTTTGTCTCAACCGTGGTGTCGGGATCGATGCGATGCAGATCAAGGCCAAGCGATATCGTGAACGGCTTCATGATCGAACCGGGCTCGAAGACATCCGTCATCGCCCGGTTGCGTAACTGCTCACCTGTCAGTACCGCGCGATCGTTTGGGTCGTAGGTCGGATAGTTCGCAAGAGCGAGAACTTCACCGGTATGCGCGTCCACGACGACCGCTGCGCCCGCTTTGGCCTGACTGTTGACAACGGCCTGCTCAAGCGCAGAAAACACGCTGTACTGGATGCTACTGTCAATCGAGAGCTGGATCTGCTTGCCGTTTCGCGCTGGGGAAAGTTCATCGACGCTTTGCACGACGTGTCCCATCCGGTCACGAATAACTAGTTGGCTGCCGTCCTGCGCCTGAAGGTTTCGCTCATCGGCCAGCTCGATCCCGTCTTGTCCATGGTCGCCGATATTGGTGAACCCCACGAGCTGTGCTGTGATGGCGCCTTCGGGGTAGAAACGCTTGAAATCGCCGGACTCGTAGACGCCAGGAATGTCCAACTGTTTGAGCTGATCAGCAACGGCAACGGGTACTTGCCGTTTGATATACACGAAGGTCTTATCATCGCTCAACTGCGCGCGTAGCTTCGGCTCGGGGATGTCAAGCAGTTGCGACATTGCGGCGAGCTTGCCAGGGTCGATCTCGTCGGATATATCACGAGCGTCGGCCCAGATCGTACGTACCGGTAAGCTGGTTGCGAGGATGAGCCCATTCCGGTCGGTAATTTGGCCTCGCATAGCTGGCAACGTCAGGGTGTGCTCAAGGCGGACGTCCCCTTGCCTGAGATAAAACGGGTTGCCTAGAACCTGAATCCAGAAGGCGCGGAGCGCGAGCGCGCAAAAAGCAACGAAGATCAGAAACATGACCAGTTGCGAGCGGCGCGTCGACAGACGGGCGGTCAGAATGGGCGTGGATGAAAACGCGATGTCAGTGTTTCGCCGCGGAGAGGTGGCCACCGGTGCTCCAGAGATTGCTTACTTCGGTCCAGCCCATTGAAACTGGACCCGTAACCATTGGCGCCCGAATATACGTCCGCTTCGATCTGTTTTCGTTGGCCTGTTTGTACAAATCAGTTTTCGATTTACGGGGTAAACCGGCTCGAGCGGTGCGTAAGCCCAACTCCTGCTGGGGGCTCGGTCCTGGGCTGCAAACACGCAGTGGGAAGACACGTTTTCCTGTGTCGTTTTGACGCGTGTGGAGCGAGCTAATTCTTCATTCTCGTGTGCGAAAAAGTTAAGGAAAGTTCGCAAAATTCCTGCGCAGCATATTCATGCGCCAAATGCCTGGTTGCCGAAGCGGCGCCCAACCGCTTAACCGTAGACCATCGTCGGTGAGTTGCACCATACCGGTGGTGAGCCCGGCGCGCGGACGGGCGCGCAGGGGGCCGTGACCGCGGCGAGCAAAGTCAGCTGAACATTGAACGCACGATGTGCAGGCCGCGGCCGTCGTGCGTGTTTAGCTTCGGGCCGGTTCGGGAGCGTCCCGTTCGCGTTACCTGATGGACTCAGTAGCGTGGCCGTGTTGGTCCCGATTGACAATGTGGCCAACGAAACGCCGTGGCCGGGCAATGCCGTCCGGTGTATCTGAAGCGGTTCGCCGAGCAGTGCGCGGTACCGGCCGATACTGGCTTCGAGATCGCGCACGGCAATGTTGATGCCCGACACATCGTGCACGCCATTGCGATGGGTGCGAACCTCGCCTTCGGCCACGCGCAGATGGCGTGGCGTAGCGTCTCCGCAGAGAAACGGCAGATCGGACGTCGCCGGCCTGCCCAGTTGCCACGCGAGACGTGCGCCGTCCGGTCGCACGCGCCCGCCGTCGATCGGGCCCGCGTAGTTGAGTCCGCGCTGTCGTGCGGCATCCACGACCGTCTTCACCGATTCGGGCAGCAGCGCAAAATCGACGAGTCCGTCGC
>JBEKNG010000685.1:0-3695 GCA_049523075.1 Paraburkholderia sp. | reverse complement strand
TGTCCAGCGCGCCTGGATGGTCCGACCGCGGTGCACTGGCGATGAGCATTGGGCGGCTTTGGGTCGCCGGCGCGGCTCCGTATTGGCAGAAGCTGCATGAAGGTGCACCACGTCGTCGTGCTGCATTGCCGGGCTATCCATTTGACGGGCAGCGATTTTGGCCACACGTGCCTAAACAATCTCCGGCGCGCGAGACCTTCGTTGAGGTACCAGTTCAACTCCTTGAGAACCCCATGCAGTTGGACGATGTGCCCGGCCGGAACCCATCCGCCATCGGCCCACGTGACAACGTGGAGTCTAAACTTATCAAGGTGTTCGAGGAGGTGTTAGGAGTGTCGCCGATCGTGGTCACCGACAACTTCTTCGAACTCGGAGGAAGTTCGCTATCCGCGCTGAGCGTCATCTTGCAAGTGGAGCAGATTTTCGGGCATCAGCTTTCTGCTGCGGCGTTGATTGAAAGCCCGACGGTTGAGACTCTGGCAGCCTCTTTGCGGACCGTCCGGACGCCACGCAGTCTTCAGCTCGTCGGCATGCGAACCCCGGGATCTTTGACACCGATATTTTGTATGCATCCCTACGGCGGGCACACAACCAACTATGTCGAGTTGACGCGCAGCCTGGGCGCCGATCAGCCTGTGTATGGCATCCAGGCGGGCGGCCTGCAAGGGGAGTCGATACCGTTGCGGCGCATCGAAGAGATGGCATTGGACTACATCGACCTGATGCAAACCGTGCAGCCGCGCGGCCCCTATCGGCTTGTTGGGCACTCGATGGGTGGGTGCATCGCCTACGAAATGGCCCAGCAACTAAGGCGCCGGGGCGAGAGCATCGAGCTTTTGGCATTGCTTGACTCTCGTGCGCAAAACGCCAGCGTTCAGCCGCTCTATCGCAACGGTACTTACGGCAAGATGGCGAGCAGGCACTGGCTAAGCGATGACGCAGTGATGCTTGGAATCCTGATGCCGACGCTATCTTTCGATTGGGAGTGCTTGCGCGACGTCGCCGCCGACGCGCACTGGTTGCGTGTGCTCGAGGCCGCTATGAAACAGGGCCTGCTGCCACCAGGAACGGGCGAGAGGCAACTGCGGATTCTGCTGTCCGTGACCGATGCGAACGATGAGGCGCTGCGGAACTACTGTCCGGCGCCCTATGCGGGGCGAATTTTGCTTTGCTGCGGCGATGACGGCTTCTCACGCCAGTTCGCCGAACCCGATCTCGGCTGGGAAGGGCTGGCCAGTGAACTGGAAATTGTCCACGTGCCGGGCGACCACCATAGCATCATGGGGAAAGAGAATGTCGTTGCAATCGCTCGACACCTGGAAAGATATCTACAGGTGAGCAGCGTCTAACGCGATTACCGACGTTGCCGGGATACGCGAAGCAAAGCGCGCCCCAGGGAATAAGACCGCGCACCTCAAACGTGCGGATCCATGAACCACACCTCCGAAGTCAGGCCCGACTTCGGAGGCGACGGTCGGCATTGACTTCTCTCCATTGGCAGCGGATCGACAACCCTGTTGTTCGTGGGCCAGGCTCCATGCTCAAGCCTGCAACAACGCAAGGAGGACTATGTTTACATCAAAAAAGGTGCGTTTTACCCGTAGTGAATTGAAGATGGTCGCAATAGTCACGGTGTTGTTGTTCCTTGGTTTGCTCGGCACGGATATCCACCTGTCCTCGTTGCCCGAGATGATGAAGGTCATGAATGCCTCGCAACAATCCATACAGTCGTCCGTTTCCGTTTTTCTGTTGGGCACCGGCATGGGATCGCTGGTGTACGGGCCAATGAGCGACAAATACGGCAGAAAGCCGATCATCCTCACCGGGCTCGCTGTCGCGATTGCGGGGAATATTTTTGCGGTCTTCGCTTCGAATATCACCGCGTTTCTGCTTGCTCGTTTTGTTCAGGGATTGGGCAGCGGCGTTTGCCTGGCGCTGTCCCGGATAGTGCTATCCGACTTCGCTCAGGGGGAACGATATGCGATCGCCAGCTCATACATCACACTGTTCACCGGTCTTTCGTTTGTGCTGGGTCCGTTGTTGGGTAGTCTGATCCAATCCCAGTTCGGTTGGAGAGCTAACTTTGTCGTCATGTCGCTGCTCCTGGCGATGGCCCTTGTCGTTTACTCGCGATGCCGGGAAACGAATTTGCACAAGAGCAGATCAATCACGGCAAGCGATGTCTTCGCCGGTTACAGAATCGTCCTGTCGGATGCAACGTTTCTGTCTTCGACCGTGCTGGCGGGTATCGGAATGACCTGCTTCGTGATGTACACCAGTTCGAGTCCTTTTGTGCTGCAGCGGCAGTTTGGTTTTTCTGCCACGCATTACGGTTGGGTCACAGCATTTGCCGGAGCGGGGTTGATCGTCAGCCGCGTGCTGCTGCCAAGTCTCATCGAGCGGGTTGGCATGCTTTCAACGATGTTTGTCGGGCTGGTCATTCCAGTTATTTGCGGCTCGGCGTTGCTGATCCTGTCGGCACTTGGATGTATTTCCGCTTGGGGATTCCTGCTAAGCGTGGCGGGAGTATCATTCAGCTATTCGTTTATCGTGCTCTGTGCTTCAGCCATTTCGATCAGTCGTTTCCCCACGAGACGCGGGGCGGCCGGAGCAGTCTATTGTTGCTCGCAGATGGCGCTGTCCTTTGGCGTGAACAGTGCCGTCTCGTCCGTATCAAACAATCTAATTACGCTTTTGGGTGTGAGCTACATTGTCCTTCCCGCATGTGGTTTGCTTCTTTGCACCAGAATGGGGGCTAAGCCGCTCCCCGTGGCGTCTAGTTGAGTTGGCCAGTCGCGGCGCGTTGCTGCTGACTGCTCGAAAAGTGGGAAAGAAAGCCTACTTCCAGCAACCTGCGCCTGACCAGCGCTCGTTCAACCGATGGGTGCAAGCGCAATGCTCTGGATTACAGGGGAGCTAAGCTTTCCGTATGTGCGGCGATCGTATTCTGCAGAATTTCTGCGGTACCTATCCCGCCTGATTCGAATAAAGAAAGCCGCTAAAGCATATTGTGCGTTTATCGCCACCGCGGGACCTGGAATGAGAAACAGCCCCAGAACCACGGCAACGAAGGTGCTCAGCGTAGAAAGATCGAACATCGCATCTCCCGGCATAAGTTGTGGGCGTAACAATTGTGGACGTGACGACAGTGCCTGTGCAGCCAGTGATAGGCGCGGATACGCCGGTTATCACTATTCAGCACGACGATATCGGAACTCGTTCAGGCGCATTTCTTGAGGTGTCATCTCGTAGGCGCGCCGAAAAGCACGCGTAAAGTCGGATGCACTTTTGAAGCCAACTGAAAAGCCAATGTCCTGGATCGGAATACCCGGAAATCGAACGAGCTCGTCTGCGGCCGCACGCAAGCGAAGATGACGGATATAAGCACCAAGGCCGCCCTCGTGTTTGAATAGCCGATAAATCGTGCTGCGTGGGAGTCCCAACGATTCAACTACGCTCTCGGGTGATAGTTCGTATTCCTGCAGCTTTGCGCGAACATACCGTCGCGTATATTCGAACATGAGCGCGCGGCCGACGGCTCGCTTGCTGCCACTCAAACCAGCCTCGTCCCCGAATGCGGCTGCGATCAGTCCAACGAGGCCAGCGAGCTTGCGATGACTATCCTCGATCGGTATGTACCGGAAGTTCTCGACCAGCCTCGTAGCGCGCTCGACGATAAGCCGCGTGGCAGGTCT
>JBEKNG010000684.1:0-3696 GCA_049523075.1 Paraburkholderia sp. | reverse complement strand
CCGCGCAGCACGCGTACGAAATGGACGACATTGTGCGCGAGCGTGGGACGCAGTTCGTCGTCGGGAGCACTCGCCATTGCTGTCATCCTTTCACCGCCAGACACTGCGTGATCTGCGCCGCGTCGATACGTGCCAGATCGTCCTGATACTTGAGCAGCACACCGAGCGTGTCCTGCACCGATTGCGGATCGAGCTCGGTGACGCTCAGTGCGGCGAGCGCGCGGCACCAGTCGATTGTCTCCGCGATCCCCGGCGCCTTGAACAGATCCATGCCGCGTAACTGATGGACAAAATCGACGGCCCGCCGTTGCAACTCGGCGCTCGTCTGCGGAGCCCGCGCCGCGACGATCGCCAGCTCGCGATCGCGCTCCGGATAGCCGATCCATTGATACAGACAGCGGCGCTTCAACGCGTCGTGCACTTCGCGGGTACGGTTCGAGGTCATCACGACAAGCGGCGGCTGATCGGCGCGCACCGTGCCGTATTCCGGAATCGATACCTGAAAGTCCGACAGCAGTTCGAGCAGAAACGCTTCGAACGGCTCGTCGGCGCGGTCGATTTCGTCGATCAGCAGCACGCGGCGCGCGCCGGGATGCTGTTCGTCGGGCATGAGCGCCTGCAACAGCGGGCGCTTGAGCAGGAATTCGCTGCGATATAACGTGTCGTTCCCGGGCCGCTCACCGGCGGCTTCCGACAGCCGCAGCGCCATGATCTGACGCGGGTAGTCCCACTCGTAGAGCGCGCTCGCCGTGTCGAGCCCTTCATAGCATTGCAGCCGCAGCATCGAGGTGCCGAGCAGGCCCGCGGCCGCTTTAGCCAGCTCAGTCTTGCCGACTCCCGGTTCGCCCTCGACGAACAACGGCCGCTCCATGCGCAGCGCGAGAAACAGTGCGGTCGCCAGTTCGCGGTTCGCGAAATAGCCTTGCGCGCTGAGCTGGGCGAGGGTGTCGTCGATTGAAGCTGGCTGCATGATGCTCCCGAAGCCGGACGGCGGTAAAACCAAACGGCCCGGCTGCGCCGGGCCAGGCGATGCGGGAAACGCGCCGCCGCGTGACTGGTCGGCTTCGCCCTGCGTCAGGCGGCACCGGCAAAGCTGCCGCCGCGTTGAGCCATCCCGTCGCCCTGCGCGGCACGCCGCACTAACCGTTCGCGGTGGCCACCGCCCGTGCCGCCAGCACCGGAATCAGATGCGCCCGGTACTCGGCGCTGGCGTGCATATCCGTGTTCAGTTCGTCCGCAGACACGGTGACGGCACGCGCGGCCGCCGGCGTAAAGTCGGCGGTGAGCGCGCTCTCCAGGTCCGTCGCGCGAAATACCGATGCGCCCGCGCCCGTCACCGCCACCCGCACCCCATCCCCACGCTTTGCGACGAACACGCCGACCAGCGCGAAGTGCGAAGCCGGATTGCGGAATTTCTCGTACGCGCTGCGCTCGACAACCGGAAACTCGACGGCGGTGATCAGTTCGTCGGGTGCGAGCGCGGTCTCGTACATGCCGACAAAGAAGTCGTCAGCAGCGATGCGCCGCCGGTCCGTCACGATCGTGGCGTTGAGAGCCAGCGCTGCAGCCGGATAGCACGCCGCCGGATCGTTGTTCGCGAGCGAACCGCCGATCGTGCCGAGCGCGCGTACCTGGCGATCGCCGATATGGCTCGCGAGACTGGCGAGCCCAGGCAAGACGCGCTGGATGTCGGCATGATCGGCGACGTCCGCGTGGCAAACCGCCGCACCAACCGTGATCGTGTTGGCGTCGACGCGAATCTCCTTGAGCGCGGCAATCCGCGTGACGTCGATCAGTTTCGATGGCTGCGCGAGACGCAGGCGCATGGTCGGCAGCAGGCTCTGGCCGCCGGCGAGGAATTTTGCGTCGCTGTCACCGGCGAGCGCTGCAACCGCCGCTTTCGGGTCGGCCGCACGTTGATAGTTGAATGTGTACATGTCGGCTTGCTCCGGTCAGGGTTGTTGCGCAGCGCGGATCGCGGACCACACACGATGCGGCGTGGCCGGCATTTGCAGATCCTTCACGCCGAGCGGCGCCAGCGCATCGAGAATCGCATTGATCACCGCCGGCGGCGAGCCGATCGCGCCCGCTTCACCGCAACCCTTCACGCCGAGCGGATTGTGCGTGCACGGCGTGCCCCTTGCGGTTTCCACCGTGAAGCTCGGCAGATCGGACGCGCGCGGCATTGCGTAATCCATGTACGAGCCGGACAGCAACTGACCGCTGTCGTTGTCGTACACGCAGCGTTCGAGCATCGCCTGGCCGATCCCCTGACCCAGACCGCCATGCACCTGGCCTTCGACGATCATCGGGTTGATCACGTTGCCGAAATCGTCGACTGCGGTGAACTGCTGGATGCGGCACTCGCCGGTATCCGGATCGACTTCCACTTCGCAGATATAGGAGCCGGCCGGATAGGTGAAGTTGGTTGGGTCGTAGAATGCGCTTTCGTCGAGACCCGGTTCGAGCTTGTCGAGCGGATAGTTGTGCGGCACGTAGGCAGCGAGTGAGATATCGGCGAAGGCCTTGGTGCGGTCTGTGCCGGCGACGCGGAACACGCCGTCCTTGAACTCGATGTCTTCGGCCGCCGCTTCCAGCAGATGCGCGGCGATCTTCTTGGCCTTCGATTCGATCTTGTCGAGCGCCTTCATGATGGCCGAGCCGCCCACCGCAATCGAACGCGACCCATACGTGCCCATGCCGAACGGAATGCGCCCGGTGTCGCCGTGGACGATTTCGACGTTGGACAAGGGAATACCGAGACGGTCCGCGACCACCTGGGCAAACGTCGTCTCATGCCCTTGACCGTGGCTATGCGAGCCGGTGAACACCGTCACCGAACCCGTCGGATGCACGCGCACTTCGCCCGCTTCGAACAGACCGGCCCGCGCGCCGAGTGCGCCGGCGATGTTGGACGGCGCGAGGCCACAGGCTTCGATGTAGCACGAGTAGCCGAGTCCGCGCCGCTTGCCGTTCTGCTCCGAAGCCTGCTTGCGGGCCGCGAAGCCCTTCACGTCGGCAAGTTCCAGCGCGCGGGCGAGAGTGGTTTCGTAATCGCCGGTGTCGTAGGCGAGGCCCACTGGCGTCGCATACGGGAACGTGCGGATAAAGTTGCGCCGGCGAATTTCCGCCGGATCGAGATTCATCTCTCGCGCAGCCGTTTCGACCAGCCGTTCGACCACGTAGGTCGCTTCCGGACGGCCCGCGCCGCGATACGCATCCACGGGGACCGTATTGGTGAAGACCGCCTTCACCTCAGCGTAGATTGCGGGCGTTGCATACTGGCCGGCGAGCAGCGTCGCGTACAGAATGGTCGGCACGCTCGAGGCGAAGGTCGAGAGATACGCGCCCATGTTGGCGATCGTGTGCACGCGCATGGCGAGGAATTTGCCGTCGGCGTCCATTGCCAGTTCGGCCTTCGTCACGTGGTCGCGGCCGTGCGCGTCGGAGATGAAGGCCTCCGAACGTTCAGCAGTCCATTTCACTGGCCGGCGGATTTTCTTCGACGCCCACGTGAGCGCCACATCTTCGGCATACAGAAAGATCTTCGAACCGAAACCGCCGCCGACATCCGGCGCAATCACGCGCAGCTTCGATTCCGGCAGTGACAGCACGAACGCGGCCATCAGCAGCCGTTCGACGTGGGGGTTCTGGTTAGCCACGTAGACCGTGTAGCTATCGTCCTGCGGCGACCAG
>JBEKNG010000683.1:0-3712 GCA_049523075.1 Paraburkholderia sp. | reverse complement strand
AATGCACCACGACGCCCGCGAGATGCTCGACGGTCTCGGCATCCGCATTCCGAACACGCATCTCGATGTCGAAAACCTCTCGGGCGGCCAGCGTCAGGCGATTGCGATTTCGCGGGCGGTGTCCTTCGATCCGAAGGTGCTGATTATGGACGAGCCGACTGCGGCGCTCGCCGTGGCCGAAGTCGAAGCGGTGCTCGAACTGGTGCAGACCATCAGCCGCCGCGGCGTCAGCGTGATTCTGATCAGCCATCGTCTGCAGGATCTGTTTCTCGTGTGCGACCGCATCAGCGTGATGTACGAAGGACAGAACGTGGCAGACCGCAAGATTGGCGAAACGAATCTCGAGGAGGTCGTCGACCTGATCGTCGGACGTAAATTTAAAGCGCGCTCGGCGCGGGCTCTTGCGGAGAAATGATCATGGAAATCGCCATGCAAAAGGAAAAGAATCCGAAGGCGCCACGCCGCCCACTACAGCACCGGCTTGGCGGCAACGCGGGTGTTGCCAGCATCGCGGTGTTCTTCGTGTGCTGCGCCGTCGCCTTCAGTTTTGCCACCGATACCTTTCTCACCGCCGGCAACCTGCTGAACGTGCTGCGCCAGAGTGCGCCGCTTCTGATCGTCGCGACCGCGATGACGCTTGTCATCACCACCGGCGGCATCGACTTGTCGATCGGCTCGACCCTCGCGCTGGTGGGCGCGCTTGCCGCCATCGCCCTGCATGCAGGGGCTTCGGACAGCGTCGTGCTGATCGGCGGCCTCCTGCTCGGTGCGCTAATCGGCGCGATCAACGGTTACTTCATCGCCTGGGCGGGCATGCCGGCCTTTATCGTCACGCTTGGCACGCTCTCGGTGATACGCGGCCTCGCGCTGCTGATCACCCAAGGCTACTCGGTGCCGATCGAAAACGACGGCTGGTTCGTGCAACTCGGCCGCGGACATCTGCTCGGCGTGCCGATGCCCGCCGTGATCTCCATCGTGATCCTGTTCGCAGGCTGGTTTGCGCTGCGCCACATGCGCTTCGGACGTTACGTGGTCGGGATCGGTACGAACGCTGAAGGCGTGCGGCGGGCCGGCGTCAACGTGCGCCTGGTCACGCTGAAGGTCTACATTCTGAGCGGCGCGGCGGCGGGACTTGCTGGCCTCATTACCACCGCGCGCCTCGGCAGCGGCTCGTCAAATCAGGGTGTCGGCTTCGAACTCGCGGTGATCGCCGCTGTGGTGCTCGGCAGTACGAATCTGTTCGGCGGCCGCGGCACCATTCCCGGCACGCTGCTGGGTGCGCTCACGATCGCCGTGCTCGGCAACGGGCTGATCCTGATCCACGTCTCGCCGTTCTACACGCAGATCATCCAGGGCACCATCATGCTGCTCGCCATCTGGATGAACACGCGCATTTTCTCCCCGCAACGCAGTCGCAAAAGCTAAGGAGCGTTACGCGATGACGTCGATCTTCCGCCATGCCTCACCGCTGCCCATCGGCGTGGACAGCGGCCACGTGATGACCGTGCTCGGCCCGCTGCCGGTCGCGGCGATGGGCGTCACGCTGATGCATGAACACATCCTGCTGGATGCGTCGGGAAAATGGGTGCCGCCGTCATGTTGCGGCGAGCGCGAGCTCGGCGAGCAGAAGGTGCATATCGGCATTCTGGGTGCGCTACGGATGAATCCGTTGATGAACCGTGACAACTGCCAGCTGTTCGATGTCGAAGCCGCGATTAATGAACTGATGCGCTTTCGTGAACTGGGCGGCGAGACCGTTGTGGATCCGACCAACCTCGGCATTGGCCGCGACCCGGCCGCGCTGCAGATCGTGGCGCGGCGCACGGGCCTCAATATCGTGATGTCCACCGGCTTTTATCTGGAGCCCACGCATCCCCGCTACGTCAGCGAGCGGTCGATCGACGATCTGGCCGAGCAACTGATTTTTGAAGTCGGCGGCGCGGACGAAAAGCCCGACGTAGTGGCCGGACTGATCGGCGAGATCGGCGTCTCCGCAGCCTTTACGGCCAACGAAGAAAAGTCGCTGCGAGCCGCCGCGCGGGCGAGCGCCGCCACCCGCGTGCCGCTCTCGATCCATCTACCCGGCTGGGTGCGGCATGGACACCGTGTACTCGATATCGTCGAGGCCGAAGGCGCCGACCTGAAGCACACCGTGCTGTGCCACATGAACCCGAGCCATAGGGATACGGAATACCAGCACACGCTGGCGCGCCGTGGGGCCTGGCTCGAATACGACATGATCGGCATGGACTACTACTACGCCGACGAGGACGCGCAGTCACCCTCGGACGAAGAGAACGCCCGCGCCATCAAGGCGCTGATCGACGCAGGCTTCATCGACCGCTTGCTGATGTCCCAGGACGTGTTTCTCAAGACCATGCTGACCCGCTACGGCGGGCACGGCTACGGTTACATCCTCAAGCACTTCGTTCCGCGGCTGAGACGCCATGGCGTGACGAACCAGCAGATCGAAACCATGATGATCGCCAATCCGGCGAGTGTCTTTTCGCGGCAACGCTGAGTGAACGCGCGTTAGCGCCGCCACTTGGCGATTGCCTACTGAACGGTAAACCGGTTAACGCCGCGTGCGCCGCCGCCGACACGGCTGGCCCACGTGCCTCAAAGGAGATTTCGCATGACCCAATCCGCTCATTCCGCGCATTCGGTATTGCTTGCGGGGGAAAGCTGGACCAGCACCTCGACGCACATCAAAGGCTTCGATCAGTTTCCGACCGTGACTTATCACAACGGAGCGAAGCTGTTCCTTGATGCGCTGAAAGACAGCCGCTACACGATCCGCCATATGCCGAGCCACGAAGCGCAGGAGGAGTTTCCGACTACCCTCGAAGGTCTGCTCGCGTATAAGGCGATCATCCTGTCCGACATCGGCGCCAATACGCTGCTGCTGCACCCTGATACGTGGGCCAAGAGCCAGCGCACGCCGAACCGTCTGAAGCTGCTGCGCGAGTATGTGGCGGCGGGCGGTGGGCTGATGATGATTGGTGGCTATCTGAGCTTTCAGGGCATCAACGGCAGCGCGCGGTTTCGCGGCACGCCCGTCGAAGAGGTGCTGCCGGTGACCTGCCTGCCCTACGACGACCGCGTCGAAGTGCCTGAAGGCTTCACCCCGAAGGTGGTCGCCGCGCATCCGCTCGTCGAAGGGCTCGGCACCGTCTGGCCGCATCTGCTCGGCTACAACGAAGTCCAGCTCAAACCAGGCGCGACGCTGATTGCTACCGTACCGGAGACAGGGCATCCGCTGCTTGTCGCCGGGACGTATGGCAAAGGCCGCACGCTCGCGTGGACCAGCGACATGTCGGTTCACTGGCTGCCGCCGGAGTTCTCCGATTGGGACGGCAGCGCGCGCCTGTGGCGGAATTGTCTCGACTGGCTGAGCTCGGGTGACCAGTAAGGTCGTGCGATGAGCGCAACCCATGCAACAGTCGCAATGGCCGCGACCACGCCGGCAAGCAGCGGCGCGCCGCGTGTCTGCGTGGTCGGCAATGCGGCGATCGATCTGAGCTTGCGCGTCGAGCGTCTGCCGCTTGCCGGTGAGACCTCGCTGGCTGTGGAGACCGTATCCGACTTCGGCGGCAAGGGAGCTAACCAGGCGGTGGCTGCGGCGCGCGCGGGCGTATCCACGCAACTATTTGCGGCGGTAGGTCAAGACGCAGACGGCGAGCGGCTCATCGCGTATCTGAACGCCGAGGGT
>JBEKNG010000682.1:0-3712 GCA_049523075.1 Paraburkholderia sp. | reverse complement strand
CACCTTGCAGCGCTTCCGGATTCGCCACGCTCGACGTATCCCCAGCGTCGAACGCCAGAATGTTCTCGAAGGCCGCGGTGAAATACAACTCGTAGCTCTCACGCTCCACGTAGCCGATGTGCGGCGTGCAGATCACGTTTTCCATCCGCAGCAGGCTGTAGCCCTGCAAAATCGGTTCGCTTTCATAGACGTCGATCGCGACCATCCCCGGCCGGTTGCGCGCCAGCGCATTCACCATTGCGTTTTCTTCCAGCAGTTCGGCCCGGCTCGTATTCACGAGCAGCGCGGTGGGCTTCATCCGCAGCAGGTCTTCCTGCTTGACGATGCCGCGCGTGTCGTCGTGCAGACGCAGATGCAAGGACAGCACGTCGCTCTGCTCGAACAGCGCTTCGCGGCTCTCGGCCACGCCGTAGCCGTCGGCGCGCGCCGCTTCCAGCGTAGTGCCGCGTCCCCAGATCAGCACGTCCATGCCGAATGCCTTGCCATACCCCGCCACGAGGCGGCCGATCTTGCCGTAGCCCCAGATACCGAGAGTCTGACCGCGCAACACCTGACCGAGGCCAAAGTTGGGCGGCAACGCGGACGTCTTCAATCCCGACTGCTGCCAGGCCCCTTGCTTAAGGTTTGCTACGTATTGCGGGATGCGCCGCTGCGCCGCCATGATCAGTGCCCAGGTCAACTCGGCCGGCGCGATCGGCGAGCCGCTGCCTTCCAGCACGGCGATGCCGCGCTCGGCACAGGCGGCGAGGTCGATATGGCTCGAGACCTTGCCGGTCTGGCTGATCATGCGCAGGTGCGGGAGCTTATCGAGCAGTTGTGAGGTGATACGGGTGCGTTCGCGGATGAGCACCAGTGCATCGACTTCCGACAAACGGCTTGCGAGTTGGCCGAGTCCACGCACGGTGTTGTTAAACACCTTGACGTCCTGATCGGCGAGCAGTTGAAAACAGTCGAGCTTACGGACGGCGTCCTGGTAATCGTCGAGGATGGCAATCTTCATAGTATTTGGTGTTTTGCGACGCACCATGACGGTGCGGAGCGGAGTGTTAAGCTTGCTGTCCCATCATGTGGGGTAGATCACACGCCGGTTTGGACGGATGCCTTATCGTAGAAAGTGCCGCAGCGACGGCATGACCATGCAAAAGGCAAGAGTTGAGAACGTTTTTAACAGTTTGTTGCCGTCCGATGCAAGCCGCTTTACAGACGGTTGCAGAGGGCCGCTGACGGAAGGCGTCGGGCAACAGGCTGTGCGGCCCATCACGACCTGCACGATCGTGCGCCAGCCAAGCCAGGCGCAACTGGATTGACGCCTCTCGCAGCAGCGTCGCTGGGCTCGTACCGTTTTTCTTTGCTTACAAACGAAACGGAGACAGCTCGATGAATCATCCCGCTTTTGCAGGACTTTCCGCCATTGAGGCTCCCGCCTGGGTCAAAAACCGTAAGCTGATCGATTGGGTCGAACGCGTCGCTGCGTTGACCAAGCCCGATCAGATCGTCTGGTGCGACGGCTCGGAGGAAGAATATGACCGGCTCTGCGACCAGATGATCGCCGCCGGTACGCTGACAAAACTCAATCCGGCCAAACGTCCGAACTCCTATCTGGCCTGGTCCGATCCGTCAGATGTCGCGCGTGTCGAAGACCGGACGTTTATCTGCTCACAGCGTCGCGAAGATGCGGGTCCTACCAACAACTGGATTGCACCGGCCGAGATGCGCACGATCCTCGACGGCCTGTTCGACGGCGCCATGCGTGGTCGCACGATGTACGTCGTGCCATTCTCGATGGGCTCGCTCGGCTCGCCGATCGCGCATATCGGCGTCGAACTGAGCGACAGCCCGTACGTCGTAACCAACATGCGCATCATGACGCGCATGGGCCGCAAGGTGTACGACGTACTCGGCGCCGACGGCGACTTCGTGCCGTGCGTCCATTCGGTGGGCGCCCCGCTTGCCGAAGGCGCGCAAGACGTGTCGTGGCCGTGCAACGACACCAAGTACATCGTCCATTTCCCCGAACAGCGTGAGATCTGGAGCTACGGTTCGGGCTACGGCGGCAACGCCCTGCTAGGCAAGAAGTGCTTTGCGCTGCGGATTGCTTCCACAATGGGCCGCGCCGAAGGATGGCTCGCCGAGCACATGCTGATTCTCGGCGTCACTTCGCCTGAAGGGCGCAAACATCATGTGGCGGCCGCGTTTCCGTCGGCGTGTGGCAAGACCAACTTCGCCATGCTGATTCCGCCGGAGGGCCTGAACGGCTGGAAGATCTCGACGATCGGCGACGACATCGCGTGGATCAAGCCAGGCAAGGACGGCCGCCTCTACGCGATCAATCCCGAGGCCGGCTACTTCGGCGTGGCGCCCGGCACCAGCGAGAAGACCAACTTCAACGCGATGGCAACGCTCAAGGAAAACGTCATCTTCACCAACGTCGCCCTGACTGACGACGGCGATGTCTGGTGGGAAGGCATGACCGACGAGGCGCCCGCCCATCTGACCGACTGGCAAGGCAACAACTGGACGCCGGCCATCGCGAAGGAAACCGGTCGCAAGGCGGCTCATCCGAATGCACGCTTCACGGCGCCGGCGTCGCAATGTCCGTCGATCGACGCGGATTGGGAGAACCCCGCTGGCGTGCCGCTAGACGCGTTCATCTTCGGCGGCCGTCGCTCGACCACCGTGCCGCTCGTCACCGAAGCACGCAACTGGGTCGAAGGCGTCTATATGGCCGCGACCATGGGGTCAGAGACGACCGCCGCGGCCGCCGGCCAGCAGGGCGTGGTGCGGCGCGACCCGTTCGCCATGCTGCCGTTCTGCGGGTACAACATGAGCGACTACTTCTCGCACTGGCTGCAAACCGGGAAGCGGCTCGAGCAAGTGAACGCGAAGCTACCGAAGATATTCTGCGTGAACTGGTTCCGCAAGGGCGCGGACGGCAAGTTCGTCTGGCCGGGTTTCGGCGAAAACATGCGCGTGTTGAGCTGGATGGTCGGGCGCATCGAGGGCGTGGCGCACGGCGAAGAGCATGCGTTCGGTGTCTCGCCGCATTACGAGGATATCGACTGGCGCGGTCTCGATTTCACCAGGGCACAGTTCGAAACGGTGATCTCCGTCGACGATGCGGCGTGGCGCGCAGAGCTTGCCTTGCACGCCGCACTCTTCGACACACTGCAGCAAAACCTGCCCTCGGCGCTACGCGAGACCAAAGCAGCGCTGGAAGACCGGCTTACCGCTTGATCACGTGAGTGCTCACTCCGATAAACGGGACCGCCTCCGGGCGGTCTTTCGTTTTTCGCGGCCTGCTAGGCGTTTTTAGCTCGTTTTTGACGCGGCAGCGCCGTCGTTCTCTGCTCTGGTAACAAACACAGGGCGAGCTGCGGCGCAGCATATTGTTGCCCCGAGAGGAACAATCGACCCCCGTAGACCTTACTACGGAGTAAGGTGATACGAAATCCAATGAAAATAACCGTTCCTGAGCAACTTCTGCACGATTTCGCGAGTCGTAAGAGAATTCCCAGTTCGCTTCACTGGCCAAACCGGTTTGTCAGGAAGATGTAACACGGCAGGAGTTGTCTTATGGATCATTTGCAGTCGATGCGAGTTTTCGTCCGCGTGGCGGATCTCGGCAGTTTCGCCCGCGCGGCCAGCGCAATGGATATTTCCAACGCAGTGGCCACCCGCCATGTAGCCGATCTCGAAGGCCGTCTCGGTACCC
>JBEKNG010000681.1:0-3716 GCA_049523075.1 Paraburkholderia sp. | reverse complement strand
ACTGGGTGTGTGTCTGCGCAATCCCATTGCCCATAAGTCAGTCTTTTTTCGTTTCCAGCTTTTTGACGTCGATTGGGCGACCTCGCATCGAGCCGCGCAGGTCTCCGTAAAGATGTTCGAAGAGGCCGGCGATACCGCGCACGCCGACCAGCAACACATGTGACAGTCCGCGCAGCGGCGTATCCTGCTGGCGTCCTTCGGCCCAGCCCATCCAGGCGTCGGCGCGCGCGAAGGTGGACTTGACGAACTCGTACTCCTGCTCGCGCGACATCTCGTCGAAGCGCAAGCCGACCCGTCCAGGCGCGGTGAACCCGACCGTGGCGGCGAAGGCGTATTCTTCGTCGCCGCGAAACAGGGAGACGGTCACGCGTTCGTGCATCGGCACCTGGATGCTGGCCGGCAACTCAACGCCCACACCGCCTTCCGAGTAGTCGATGGTCTGGCAGGCCAGCGTGCGGCCCGTCGAAAATTTCAGCATCACCGGCATCTTCATCGCCACGCGATGCACAGCGCGAATCTGGCGGCGCTCGCTTGCCGCAGCCACGCTCGCACCGAGGATCAGCATGTTGTAGCCGGTCCACGCCAGATTGAGGATGGTGGTCTGCACTTCGCTACGCAGACCCAGGTTCAGGTAGATGTGCACGAGGCCGGTGATAAAGCCGATCAGGTTCAGCAGCAGCAGAAACAGGTAGGGCCGTGAAATAGCCCAGTCGAAGTAGTTCTTCTCGATCTGCCCGCCTTTGGCCGTCACGTTGAATTTGCCGAGCTTCGGGTTGATCAGCGCGAGCAGGGTGGGCGCGGTGATGTACGACGCCAGTACCGATTCATAGACCTCGGCCCAGAACGAATGGCGGAACAGGCGCTGCATGCGCGAGTTGGTGATGCTCGCATGCATCATGTGCGGCATCGCGTAGATGGCGATCGTGCTGGCGGCCGCCTCGATCACGTGGGCGCCGAAGAACAGGAACGACAGCGGCGCGGTCAGGAACACGAGGCGCGGCACGCCGTAGAAGAAGTGCATCATCGCGTTCAGGTAGCACAGCCGCTGGCCGATCTTTAGCCCCTTGCCCGTCATCGGATTGTCGATCCGGAAGATCTGCGTCATGCCGCGCGCCCAGCGAATCCGCTGGCCGATGTGGCCTGAGAGACTTTCGGTCGCCAGCCCTGCCGCCTGGGCGATGGCCAGATAAGCCGTGGTGTAGCCGAGGCGGTGCAGCTTGAGGGCCGTGTGCGCGTCTTCGGTCACCGTCTCGACAGCGATGCCGCCGATTTCCTCGACCATCGAGCGGCGCAATAGCGCGCATGAACCGCAGAAGAAGGTCGCGTTCCACAGGTCGTTGCCGTCCTGCACGAGGCCGTAGAAGAGCTCGCCTTCGTTCGGCACCTTGCGGAAGGTGCCGAGATTGCGCTCGAACGGATCGGCCGAGAAGAAATGGTGCGGCGTCTGCAGCATCGACAGCAGCTTGTCGCGCAGGAACCAGCCGAGGCCGATCTGCAGGAACGAGCGGGTGGGAATGTGGTCGCAGTCGAAAATCGCCAGGTATTCGCCGCTGGTGATCTTCAGGGCTTCATTGATATTGCCGGCCTTGGCGTGGCGGTTGTGCGTGCGGATGGTCCAGTTGACACCGACTTCCTCGCAGAACGCCTTGAATTCCGGACGGCGGCCGTCGTCGAGCACGTGGATGGAGAGCTTGTCGGCCGGGTAGTCGAGTGCGAGCGCGGCGTAGATGGTCGGTTTGACGACCGAGAGCGGCTCGTTATAAGTCGGGATGAAGACGTCGACGGTCGGCCAGGCGCTGCGGTCGGCTGGCAGCGGCATCGGCTCGCGCTTGAGCGGCCAGGCAGTCTGGAAATAACCGAGCATCAGCACGACCGTCGAATAGACCTCAGCCGAGACCAGCAGCAGACCCCACACGGCATCGAGCGGGTGCTCCCAGTAAGTCGTGGTGGTCAGACGCCAGTACATATAGCGGCCCGACGCGACCACCGACAGCATGATCATCACGAGCGTCACATAGCGGCCTTGCATGCGGCGAAACAGCAGTGCGCAGATGAAGCAGCAGGTGGCGAACGTCAGTTGCTCGGAAAACTCCAGCGGCACCGTAAACACAAAGTACAGAATGACCAGCGCAAACAGTGTCAGGCATACCACGACCGGCGTGCTGTTCCACAAGCGGGCGTCGACGAAGCGCTCGAGCCGGGAAGGCGTGGCAGCGGGTTCCGTAGTGCGTGATTGCGGCGTGCTCATGCGACGCTCCCCGGCGAAACAGCAATCGAGTCGACCCGCGACATCAGCCACTGGCTGCACGCGCGGAAATCGGCGGCGGCCTGGCTGAGCGGATCGTAGTGAATCAGCGTGGTGTCGCAGGCGAGCGACTCGCTGACTCCTTCGTCCTGATGGATGACCCCAGGGAACAGCTTTTCGCCGAGCAGATGGCGCAGCACTTTGAGGACGTCTTTGGTCAGTTGCCGCGACTGGTCCACCTGATTGATCACATAACCCATGCCGCCGAAGTCGGGACGTGGCGCGGCGTACGCTTCGACCATCCGCTCCATTTGCGGAATCGCCGCGTAGGAGGCTGCGTCCGCGAGCACCACGTTCAGCGCGAAGGTCGCCGCGCACAATGCGGCGCGCGTATAGACCGACGAACCCGGCGGCGTATCGATGACCACGATGTCGGAGGCCTCGAGCCGCAGCGTACTGAGCGACTGCGCGAGCCACTGCGGCTCGTGGTCGAGATAGGCTTCGAAACGGCGCCGGTCGTCTTCGAGGACCGCGCCATAAGGCAGCACGGTCACGCCGTCAACGCCGTCGAACATGATGCTCTGCCACGCATCGCCGCTCAGGGTGGCGCGCGACAAACCGTCGATGCCGTCGAGCGGCACACCGAAGTGCAGGCGCAAGGCGTTTTGCGGATCGAGGTCGAGCGCGATCACGCGCCGGCCACTGGTAGCGAGAACGGAAGCCAGGTTGGCCGCAAGTGTGGTCTTGCCGACGCCACCTTTCGCGGAAACGACCGCAATAACTTTCATGGGCGACGCGGGCCGTTGGTCAGCCACGAATGAGGAGCGGGCGTTGCCGGGGATGAGGTCTCACCGCGCAAACGATCGAATAAGGAACTCAGCGCGGCCGGTGCAGCGTCGGCCGCAGGTGTTCGGGCCGCGGGTGCTGTGCTGGGCGCGGCCGGTTTGAACAGCTTGCCGAGAATGGATGCGGGCTGGACCGCGGGTGCAGACGGGGCCGCGGGCGCCGTCGCGCGAGCCGTGAAAGCGGCCGATGCGGGTTGGGCGTGCGCGCTCACGGGCATGGCGACCCTTGTGGCAAACGCAGGCGTGGCGGATGCGGCGAAACCTTGCGTGGAAGGCGCGGGCGCACGGACAGTGGGCGTGGAGAAAGTTGTGGGCGCAACCACCGGCGGCGTAACGGTGAGATGCACGGCGCCCGGCTCCGCGTCGCTCGCAGCGAGTTCGGCGTTGGCCGCTTGCGCCACGGCGGAAAAGCGCTCAGCGCCGCGCGGCGCCTCGGACTTGACGGCGTTGCCGACCGGCGGAATCGTGCGCCGATGCGGCCGCGCAAAGACGGGCATCTTGCTGCGTACCCGTGGCGCGGTGGCGCGTCCTGCTTCTGCAGGACCGTTTGCCGCGGGCGCGTCGCCTCCTGGCGCCTGCGCTTGCGTGGCTTCGTCGTCTGGTTTCGCAACGGGATCGCGGCGCTT